>NZ_JBHVVI010000001.1:0-215888 GCF_042883685.1 Kitasatospora sp. NPDC058190 | reverse complement strand
CCGCCGCACCCGCACCGCCCCGCCCGTACCCACGGCGTGGGCGGCCGCCGCGCCGCCGAGCAGGACCGGCAGCTGCCGGCTCACCGCGGCGGTCGTGTTCTTGACGTAGTACCCCACCGAGAGGAACCCGGCGACCGAACCGTCCGGCCTGGTGACCGCCACGGTGGTGTCCACGTCCGGTCCCAGCGGTATGTCCTCGGTCGTGGTGTACGGCCCTTTCAGGGAATCCTGGTAGTCGCCGTAGACGTGCTGTCCGATCAGCTCGGGATGGGCGGTCTGGGCGTAGCGGGTCCCGTCGGTGCCGAAGATCACGATGTAGTCGAAGCCGCCGCTCTTCTGCACGTCCAGGGCCAGCGGCTGCAGCACCGCGGTCGGATCGGCGCTGTCCAGGGCGGCCGCCAGCCCGGGATAGCGCGCCAAGGTGACGGCCCCGGCGCGCGTGCTGTGCCCGGCATCACTGATGGCGTAGTTGTGGGCCTGCAGGATGAGCGTCGTCAGGGCCGCGCCGACCAGCAGCACCACCACGACCAGCAGCCACAGGAACACCTGCCCGGCGACACTGCGCACCCGCAGCCGCGAGCGCAGCCGATCCCTGGCGGACCGGTGTTCCTCCGGTCCGTCCTGTGCCTTGCTCAAGGGCATGCTCCCTGTGTGCGTCCGGGCTGTCCCCGCGCATCCGGGTCCCCTCCTCCACGCTGCCACCCGGCCCGAAGAGGCGCACGCGCGAAGCCCACGGCGGGCAGGACGGATCGCCGGCCGGGAACCGGTGGCGGCCCGGACCGCTCAGCGGTCCGGGCCGTCGCCGTCCGCCCCCGCGCGTCCGCCGCCGGACGCGCGCAGCGCCTGCGCCTCGGCCAAGGCCTGCCGCGAGAGCGGCTTGTGCCGCCAGCCGTCCCGGCAGGCGGGGACCTGGGGGCGCGCCAGGCGTGCGGGGCGCTCCAGGGCGCTCGTTGCGGCGCCGTCGGCCATGGTCCGGGCCGACCCGGGCGGCGCGAACCGGTGGCGGGCGATGACGGCGCCCGTGGGGGTGGCGATCGACAGGTACGGCTCGTCCAGCCGGTGGTGGACCGTCACCAACGCGCCGGCGAGGTCCGGCTGGACCGCATAGAAGCTGTCGCGGTACGGCACCAGCCCCTGAGGGTCGACGACCCGGTGCGTGCACAGCCGCGCCGGGAACGGGGTGTCCGGCAGGGCCGGCAGCCGATGGTCGTCCTGGGTGTCCTGGCACCGTGCGAGCCGATCCAGCTCGTCCTGGGCGCCGGTCAGCCCGATGTCACGCGCGGAGCCGTACCACCAGTCGTGCAGCACCGCGCCCCGGGCCTCGTCCGGCGGGTCGACGTGGTCGGCCGGACCGAGCTGGACCGCCGCGCCGTAGTAGCGGGCCACCTGCGCGAAGGCCGGCTTCGGCTGGCCGGTCGCGACGGTGCACGCGACCGGCGTCCGGCCGAGCCGCCAGCATCCGGGGGTGCCACCGAACCGGCGCAGTACCCGGTCGATCGCCTCCACCAGGTGCGGGAGGTCGTCGCCGTCGCTCAGCACGCCGCGCCAGCGACCGGAGGTGGTGAGGGTGCCGATCAGCAGCTGCACGTGGGTACCGCACCCCCACCACGCCGGCGGGGCGGGCAACCGGAGCCAGTCGAACCGGATCTCCTGGCCGCCTCGCGACGCGTCCGCCGGCCCGCCCGGATACCCTCCGGGCGGGCAGTGCGTACAGGGCGGACGCAGCACGTGCCGACGTAGCGCCCGGGTGAAGGTGGAGTAGGCGCCGACGTAGCCGAGCTCGACCAGCTCCGCGAACAGCCGGGTCGCCAGGAGGTGCGGGTCATCGGCCAGCCGCTGTCGGCAGTAGGGCAGGAAGAGCAGGAACGCGTCCGGCGTCGCACTGCGCACGCCCGCGACCCGGCCACCGCCGAGGTAGGACCGCACCGTCTTGCGATCGCGCCCCAGATGCCGGGCGATCGCCGAGATCGACCAACCCTGGAGATGCAGCTCCCGCATCTCCAGATATTCCTTCCTCGCGAGCATTCCAGTCCCCTTGCCGAAACCGGCTAAAAAATCATGCCGGGTGCATGTGGATGGCGGATTCCTCCAACGAGCCAAAGACCTTACATGAGTATCCGGAAGATGCGAAGCGGGCAGGATGTCTATACCACTGATTCGTTGAGAATTCCGGGGAGGACGCGACCTCCGAGCGCGCCACCCCGTCGCGCCACCCGGGGAGAATCGCCAAGCAGGTACGGCCAGCTATGAACATATGACCACCATTCCGGCGGGTGGGGAATTTTCGGGAGCACCATACGGAATCTTTAATACGGCGGCCCGGGTGGATCGACCGAGGAATTCCAGGTAGCATGCCCGAAATGAGCTATTAAAGGTCGCCCGAATTGCGGATATTCGATGGGCCATCCCCGTCGTTGACCCGGACATGGGTGTAATTCGTCAATGGCAAAATTTGCCCCCGGCAGACCGGGATCCCGTATGCAGCGTCGGCAGCTGGCTTTTTGTGCCCGATCGTCGGAATGCCGCGGGAGACGTGCAGTGCGGCTACCTGGCACGCAACGGGGAGCGCGTCGTCCTGGCGCACTGCTCCCGGCTGCTGGCCGACTTCCTGCGAACGATCCGCCACCTCCAGGAGAGCCACGCCCAGCGTGCCGGCTCCTCGGCCCCGGCCGAATGCTGACCCGCGCGACTCGGCGGCGGGCGAGCAGGACAGCGAACGGCACAACGTTGGGAGATGGCGATGTACGACCCGATGGGCGAGAACTCCGCCTGGTTCGGGACCGGGGCCAGCGTCCTCGGCGTCCCGACCACCGAGGGGTGGGTCAACTGGGACAGCGGGCAGCCCGGGCCGCACCACCCCTACGCGTCCCTGGACGACCTCAGCCTGCTCGACACCGTGCCGCACCACGCCTACGCGTCGCTGGACGACCTCGACCTGCTCGACACCGTGCCGCACCAGGCGACGCGGGAGCCCGCTCCGTCCGTCCGGCACCGCCGCGAGCAGTCGGTGACGTCGTGGCCGCTGGTCTTCCGCAAGCTCTTCGGGGTGCTGACGGCCGTGACGGTCACCGCCGTCTGCGTGCTGGACTGGATGCTCTGCTACAACCCGCTGCGCGACCTCGCCGGGTCCCGGGTGCCGCACGGAATGGACCACCTGTGGCCGGTGATCATCTACGGGCCGTGGCTGGTGGGCAGCCTCTCCACGCTGCGCAGCACCCTGGAATCGCGCAGGCTGGTGCACGCGTGGGTCGTGGTGGTCGTCTTCTCCGGCATCGCGACGGGGTTGTGCTCCTTCGAGGTGTACCGGACGTCTCTCGATCCGCTCGACATCATCGTCGCGGGCCTGCCGCCGATCACCTCGGCCGTCTGTCTGCACCAGCTGGTGCGTCAGATCGCGGTGGCCTCTCGTCCCCGCCGCCCGTCGCCACGACACACCACCCACCGGGTGTCGCGGCGGCGAAGGCGCTGAGCCCGACCGAGGGCCCGTCCCCGCGGGCCCGCCCAACCGTCGTCGCGCGACCGTGACACCGACCGGCGGATGCGGGAAGCCCTGATGGCCCCTGGTCGCGTTCGCCCTGATCACATGTGCCCTCAACCCGCCGTGCCGCCGATCCGAGCGGCCGTCGGACAAGAAGACCACCCGGGCCGCCGGCCGCGGTTACGGGGCGGAACGCGGTCGACGGTCTCGGGGCGTCTCCGCGTTCTCGAGGGCCCCGACCGGGTTCCGGTCGGGGCCCTCGTCGCTCCCGACCCAGCCTCGACCCGGTTCCCCGGCGCCGCGGCGGCGGCGATCCGCTGCCGGCACGGGCTTCTGCCCGGCGGGTCGAGTATGTCATCATGCGATGACATCGTCTGATGACATCACATGATGACAGCCGTCAGACACTCGATCTCCGACAAGGGAGGGCGCGTCCATGGAGACCCGAACGGGCCTGTCGACGCGACGTGAGCGGGCCCTGGTGCCCGTGCTGGTGTTCCTCAGCGCCGTGGTGGCGGTGATCAGCAGCCTCGGTGCGCCGATGATCCCGACCATCGCGGCCGTCGACCACGTGTCGCTCGCCGAGGCGCAGTGGTCGCTGACCATCACGATGCTGGTCGGGGCGGTCGCCACCCCGGTGCTCGGCCGACTGGGTGACGGGCCGGCCCGTCGCACGGTCACCCTCACCGCCGCCGCCATGGTGGTGGTCGGCAGCGTGCTGGCCGCGCTGCCGCTCGGGTTCGGCTCGCTGATCGCGGGGCGCGCGCTGCAGGGCGTCGGGGTCGGGCTGACCCCGCTGGCCATCGCCACCGCGCGGGACGCCCTCCCCGGCGCGGCCTCCCGCTCGGCGGTCGGGCTGCTCTCCATCACCACCGTCGCCGGCGTCGGCCTCGGCTACCCGATCACCGGCCTGATCGCCCAGTCCTTCGGCATCCACGCGGCTTTCTGGTTCGGCGCCGCGATCAGTGCGCTGGCCCTGGCGCTGGCCGTCCTGGTCCTGCCCCCGACGACCGGCCGCGAACGGCGCCCGCTGGACGCGCTCGGCGCGGTGCTGCTCGGGCTGGCACTGGTCGGACTGCTGCTGGTGCTCAGCGAGGGCGAGAGCTGGGGCTGGGGCAGCGCCCGGCTGTGGACGGTGGCGGGCGTCTCGGTGCTGCTGCTGGTCTGCTGGGTCCGGCACGAGCTGCGCACCGCCCACCCGCTGGTGGAGCTGCGCAGTCTGACCAACCCCGTGGTGCTGACCGCGGACGTGGCCGGTCTGATCGCGGGCGTCGGGATGTACCTGCTGCTGTCGCTGGTGATCCGCTACGTCCAGACCCCGGCCGGCACCGGCTACGGCCTGGGCGCCTCGGTCGTGGTGGCCGGCCTGGTGCTGCTGCCGTTCTCGGCGCTCAGCCTGCTGTCCAGCAAGGTGGTCCCGACCCTGGCCCGGCGCACCTCCTCCGCCCTGGTGCTGCCGCTGGGCTGCGCGGTCTCGCTGGTCTCGGTGCTGTTCTTCCTGTTCGCCCGAAACCACCTGTGGGAGCACCTGGTGGTGATGGGGATCGCCGGACTCGGCGTCGGCTGCACCTTCGCCGTGATGCCGGGGCTGATCGTCAACGCGGTGCCCGCCGACGAGGTCGGCAGCGCGGTCAGCTTCAACCAGCTGCTGCGCACCGTCGGCTACTCCGCCGGCAGCGCGCTGTGCGGCGCCGTCCTCCAGGCGCACACCGCGCCGGGCCGGCTGCTGCCCGCCGACAGCGGCTACCGGGACGCGGCGCTGATCGGCTGCGCGGTGTGGGTGGTGACCGGGCTGACTACGATCGTCCTGCCGCGGCTCAGTGCCGCGACCGCCGCCCGCAAGGGTGCCCGCGTGGACGAGGAGCTGATGGTGGAAGAGAGCATCGCCGACGGCGTGGCCGGCGAGGGCGAGGTGCCCGTGCTGCCGGCCGGAGCCGAGCGGTGACCGAGGCGGCCCCCGGCACCGACGGGCCCGCCGTCGCGGACGGCGGACAGCCGGAACCCGCGACCCCACGGCGCCGGGACGCCACCCGCAGCCGGGAGCTCCTGATACGGGCGGCGATGGAACTCTTCGCCGACCGCGGCTTCGAGCGCACCACCATCCGGGAGATCGGCGACCGGGCCGGCGTCGACCCGGCGCTGATCGCCCGCTACTTCGGCGGCAAGACCCAGCTCTACCTGGCCACCGTACGCATGGAGCTGGGCGACTCGGCACCGGCCGACCTGCTGGACGACGACCGCCTGCGCACCCTGGTGGAGCGGCTCACCCGACGCGGCCCCGGCCCCTCCTTCATGGCCGCGGTCCTGCCCGGCGACAACACCGAGGTCCAGCAGTCCGCGCGCACCTACCTCCGCGAACGGATGGTCGAGCCGCTGCACCGCCGCTTCGCCGCCGAGCACGTGGACCGCCCCCAGCTGCGGGCCGAACTCGCGGCGGCCGCCTTCGCCGGGATCATCCTGGCCCGCTCGAGCGGGGCCTTCGCCGAACTCGCCAAGGCCTCGCCCGAGGAACTGCTGCCACTCCTCCACGACCTCCTGGCCGCCAGCCGCCCGACCGCCGACCAGTAGTACTGGTCCGCTAGGAGGGCTGGTCGACCAGCAGCTGGACGCCGTCGAGGATCCGGGCGAGGCCGAACTCCAAGGGGTCGACCGGGTCGGGGGCGAAGGCGCCGGCGGCGATGGCGCGGGTGAGGGTGGGGAAGCGGTCGGCGTGGCGCTCCAGGAGCTCGCCGGTGAGGCGGTTCCACTCCTGGCTGTGCTGCTCGTCGAAGTCGAGGTCCTGCTGGACGAGCGTGCGGACCAGGCCCGCGACCAGCACGAAGACCCGGTGCTGCTCGGCCGCGGTCAGCCCGCTGGGCTCCAGGGCGGCGAGGGCCGCGTCGAGCCATCCGAGCTGGTTGGGGCCCATCAGCTGACGGCGCATGGCGGTGGCGGCCAGTAGCCAGGGGTGGGCGCGGTGGGTCGCCGCGGACCGGCGGGCCCACTCGGTGATCCGCTCCCGCCAGCCGGTCCCGGCCGTCGACAGGTCGGGGGCCTCGGCGAGGACGGACTCGACCATCAGCTCGATCAGTTCGGCCTTGCCGGGCACGTAGCGGTAGAGCGCCATCGCCGAGACGCCGAACTCGGCGGCGACCTTGTTCATCGAGACGGCGTCCAGCCCCTCGGCGTCGGCGATCACCACCGCGGCCGCGGCGATGCGCTGGGGGGTCAGGCTCGGCTTGGGCCCCCGGGTCGGCTGGTCCTGCTCGCCCCACAGCAGTGCGATGCCCGCGCGCAGGTCACGCGCCTTCTCCCTGGCCATCCGACGCTCCCTCTCAGCTGGTGTTCCGCGGTGCCCGTTGACACCACCCAGAACTGTATATACCTTAAACGCATCTGCTGACGCGATAAACAGTTTGGGGGATACACCATGCTCGCCACCATCGCCACCGTCTCCGCCGCCGCTCTCACCGCTCCCGTCGCCGGACTGCTGGGCTACCGGCAGCTCAAGCGCGCCGCGTTCGCCGAGCGGCTGCGGATCACCGGCCCGAAGGGGATCGAGGAGGCGGGCTTCGTCCGCATCGGCGGCATCGACCAGTGGGTCTCCATCCGCGGCGAGGACCGCGACAACCCGGTGATCCTGGAGATCCTGGGCGGCCCCGGCGCCTCCAACCTGGTCTTCACCCCCCGCACCCGGGGCTGGGAGAAGCACTTCACGATCGTGCGCTGGGACATGCGCGGCGCCGGCTTCACCTTCGCCGCCACCGGCCCGGAGGGGCAGGGCGAGCTGAGCTACGAGCGGCTGCACCACGACGCCCTGGAGGTCACCGAGCACCTGCGGACCCGGCTCGGCATCGACCGGCTGCTGCTGGTCGCCAACTCCTTCGGCACCGTCCTCGGCCTGCGGCTGGCCCGCAACCACCCCGAGCTGTACTCGGGTTACGTCGGCACCGACCAGAACATCATCGACGGCGGCCGGGAGCGCTCGGCCTACGACGCGCTCGTGGGCCGACTGCGCGCGGCGGGCCGGAAGAAGGAGAAGGAGCTGGCCACCGCCCTGGCGATGGGCGCCGACCGGTCGGCGTGGACCACCAAGGACGTCGGCGAGTACAACAAGCTGGTCCTCACCAGCGACCCGCTCTCCTTCGACACCATGAAGACCGTGGTGATGCGCTCACTCTGGTTCTCGCCCCTGCACACCCTGCGCGGCCTGCGGTCGTACCTGAAGGCCATGGAGTTCTCCGAGCGCCTCCAGCTGGAGGCCGCGGCCTTCGACGAGCGCGCCGAGGGGACGGAGTTCCGGATCCCGTTCTTCGTCTTCCAGGGCGACAGCGACGTCCTCACCCCGCCCGAGCCGGCCAAGCGCTTCTTCGACGAGGTCACCGCGCCGGTCAAGGAGTTCGCGCTGATCCGGAACGCCGGCCACTTCGCGAGCTTCCGCCACCCCGACCAGTTCCTCGACCTGATGCTCACCGTGGTCCGTCCGGCGATCACCGCCCAGCCGGTTGCGCGCTGAGCGCGGCGGCAGCCGTCACTCGGCCACCACGGCTATCTCGTGGACGGCGTTCCGGTCGCCGGTGAGCGGCTGGACCCGCCCGGCGGAGTCGGTGGCCCGGCAGCGGACGCGGTGCGGGCCCGGGGCGAGCTCGCACCGGAGCCGGAAGCGCTGCCAACTGGGGTGCGGGCCGCGCCGGTCCAGCTCGGCGGGCTGCCAGTCGGCGTCGTCCACGGCGACCTCGACGGCCGTCACCTCGGTGGAACTCCAGGCGTAGCCGGCCAGTTCGCAGACTCCGGCCGGGACGGACCGCCCGTCGCGCGGGGTGAGCAGCTTGCTGCTGACGTCCTTCTCGCGGACCGGACTTGCCTCGCTCTCCCCGGGCAGGACGCGGGTGTACAGGCGGGTGGTGAAGAGGTGGTCGGGGCGCTCGGCGGCCAGCACGATCCGGGTCAGCCACTTGACCGAGTTGGTGCCGAACATCAGGGGCGCCACCGCGCGCACCGGATACCCGTGGTCGGGGCGCAGCGGTTCGCCGTTCATGGTGTGGGCGAGGACGACCTCGGCGCCCGCCTGGTCGAGGGGCAGGTCCTTGAGGTAGCTCACGCCGCTCTCCCCCGCGAAGTCGCCGCGGTCGGCGCCCTCCAGCCAGACGTGCCGGGCCTCCGGGCGCGGGCCGGCCAGCTCCAGCACGGCGGCGAGCGGGACGCCGGCCCACTCCAGGTTGGTGACGGCGCGGGTCGGCACATCGGGGCGCAGCGGATTGCCGAAGCACTCGTGGACGGCGGTGAACCGGGTCTGCGGCAGGCCCTGGAGACTCGGGAAGTCCAGCCGCAGGGGCCGCTCCACCAGGCCCTCGACGGTCAATGTCCAGGTGGCCGGGTCGAGCCGCGGGTGCGGGCCGAGGTGGTTGCGGACGAAGACGTCCTCGACCGGCGTGAGGTAGCGGTCCGGTGCCTCCGGGTCCGTCCTGATCATTCGTCACACCCCCGTGCAGTGATCACTGTTCCGCGATCGACAGTACAAGGAAGGACTGACAACGTCCCTTCCGGCCAGGCCGGCGGGGCCTTCCAGCCGGGGATCAGGGGCCTCGAAGTCCCGCGCCTCCGCCATGAGTTCGGCCACCACGGCCGCCTTGTGATCCGAGTAGGCGAGCAGCCGCCCGGCGGCCCGGGCGGCGTCCCGCTTGGCGCGGGCGTAGCGGGCGGCCGCCTCCGGGTGGGCCCGCAGGTGGTCGCGGAACAGCAGGTTGTCGGTCCACAACCGCCCGCGCAGCCCGACCACGTGGACGTTGACCGGCAGCTCCGAGCGCCGCCTCAAGTACTCACGGCCGGGGACGCCCGCCTCGCCCAGGTGCTCGAAGCCGAGCCCGCGGACGTACCCGACCACCGCGTCGACGTCCCGGTCCGCACAGCCGATCTGAATGTCGAGCACCGGCTTGGCGTCCAGGCCGGGGACGGAGGTCGAGCCGATGTGCTCGACCTCGACGTACGGGCCCAGCTCCCCGAGCCCTGCGGTGAGCTGCTCCACCAGGGCCAGGCCCCGGACCGCCCAGGCCGGGTCGTACGGGGCGAGGTGGACCGGTTCGTCGAGGTCGGGCGCAGTGGACACGACACAGGAGGGTAGCGGCCACGAGCCCGGGCCGGCCGGCCCGGATGTCCGATTCCTTCAAGACCCCCCGCCCGCACCCCGCCTAGCGTGGCGACCATGAACAGCACACCCGCACCGCAGCTCGCCTTCTTCGGCCTCGCCGTCTCCGACATGGCCGCCTCGGTCGCCTTCTACCGGCGGCTGGGGCTCGCCTTCCCGGAGGGCGCCGAGCAGGAGCCGCACGTCGAGGCCGAGCTGCCCGGCGGGCTGCTCCTGGTGCTCGACGCCGAGTCCACCGTCCGCTCCTTCCACCCCGGCTGGCAGCCGCCGACCGGCAACAGCCGGGCCGGGCTGGCATTCCGCTGCCAGAGCCCGGCGCACGTGGACGCGGTGTACGAGGAGCTGACCGGCGCCGGGCACCACGGCGAGCTGAAGCCCTGGGACGCCTTCTGGGGCCAGCGGTACGCGACCGTGCACGACCCGGACGGCAACGGGGTCGACCTGCTCGCGCCGCTGGCCCGGTAGCTCCACCGTGCTGGTACTACAGCAGCGCCGTCACCGGCTGTCCCGCCAACTCCCGCACCTCGCGGGCCAGATGCGCCTGGTCCGCGTAGCCGGTCCGGGCCGCCGTCTCGGCGAGCGGGACGCCGGAGCGGGCCAGCCCGAGGGCGCGCTGCAGGCGCAGGATCCGGGCGAGGGTCTTGGGACCGTAGCCGAAGGCGGCCAGCGAGCGGCGGTGCAGCTGGCGGGCGCCGAGCCCGACCGCCTCGGCCGTCGCCGCGACGCCGCACCCGGCCGAGAGCGCCGCGGCCACCGCCCGTACCAACGGGTCCTCCGGCCGCGCCTCGGCGGCCAGGCGCAGCGCGAGTTGCTCCAGCGCGGCGGCCGGGTCGGGCGCCGCGTCGATCCGCCCGGTCAGCCGCCGCACCTCGCCGCCAGGGCGCAGGTCCGCCAGGTCGACCCGTCGGTCGCGCAGCGCACAGGCCGGCACCCCGAGCAGCGCCGGTGCGACCCCGGGCCGGAACCGGACGCCCGCCCACGGGCCCCGCAGCCCGGGGCCGGGCCGGAACGCCCGGGTGTCGGGGCCGGCGACCAGCAGTCGACCCTCCGTCCACAGCAGGTCCATGCAACCGTCCGGCAGCACCAGCCCGCCCGCGCCGTCGCCCGTACGGTCGGCGCCCTTCGTCCACAACACCGCCCCGGGCAGGCGGGACGCGCGCTCCGCGTAGTCGGTGAACACGCTTCGAAGGCTACGCCCCGGACGGGCCGACGGGCCGGGTGAGCCGACGGCCCCGGCTGCGCGGGGCGGCCGGGGCTGGTGGGGCCAGTAGGGCTGGTGGGACCGGTGGGACTCAGCCCACCGGCTCGACGGCGGGCTCGACGGGATCGGCGGGCTCGACGGGATCGGTGGACTCCGCCACGGCCTCCTGGCCGCCCGTGCCGCGGTCGCGCATCAGGACCAGGGTGAGCACCGCCGCCGCCAGGACGGCGACGCCGCCGGCCGTGAAGGTGGTCGAGGTCGCGGTGTTGAAGGCCTCGCGGGCGGCGCTCGCCAGGGCCCCGTCGCCGGTGGAGGCGGAGAGGGAGAGCGCGTCGGTGACGGCGTGCCGAGCAGCGGCGGGGGCACCGGCCGGCATCGAGCCGGTGTAGGTGCTGGAGAGCACGGTGCCGAGGACGGCCACGCCGAGCGCGGCGCCGGACTGCTGGATGGTGTCGTTGAGCGCGGAGCCGACTCCGGCGTGCTCGGCGGGGATCGCGCCCATCAGCGCGTTGGCGGCGGCCGGCATGCCGAGGCCGGAGCCGATGCCCAGCACCAGCATGGCCAGGGCGACCTTGGTGAAGCCGTCGCCGACCGAGAGCGTGGCCAGCAGGGCGAAGCCGCTGGCGATGATCACCATGCCGATCGAGGTCAGCACGCGCGGCTGGAGCTTCTTGCCGAGCGCGGCGCCGATCGCGTTGAAGGCGAGCGAGGCGATGGCCAGCGGTATGAAGGCCAGGCCGGTGTCGGTGGGCGAGAACTCCAGCACGAACTGCAGGTACTGGGTGAGCACCAGCATCAGGCCGCCGGTGGCGAAGGTCAGCAGGACCAGCGAGAAGCTGGCGCCGGTGAAGACCCGGTTGCGGAACAGCTTGAGCGGGACCATCGGCGAGTCGGTGCGGACCTGCCGGACGCCGAAGCCGATCAGCGCGGCCACCGCAACGGCCAGCGCGCCGAGGGTGCCGGCGTCGGTGAAGCCGTCCCGGGGCAGCACGATGATCGACCAGACCAGGGCCGTCATGCCGACCATCGAGAGCAGCATCCCGGGCAGGTCGGGTCGGCGCCACGGCCCCTTGGACTCGGGCATCAGCACGACCGCCGCGACGATCGCCACCGCCGCCACCGGCACGTTGACCAGGAAGACCGCGCCCCACCAGAAGTGCGCGATCAGCGCGCCGCCCAGCACCGGGCCGCCGACCAGGCCGACCATGGCCACCGCGCTCCAGGCGGCGATCGCCTTGGGCCGCTCCTCGTTGTCGAAGACGGTGATCAGGATGGACAGCGTGCTGGGCATGATCAGCGCGCCGCCGACCCCCATCAGGACGCGCCCGGTGATCAGCTGGCCGGGGCTGGTGGCGACCGCCGCGACCAGGGAGGCGGCGCCGAACAGTGCCAGGCCGATGATCATCACTTTTCGCCGTCCGAAGCGGTCGGAGAGGCTGCCCGAGGTCAGCAGCAGCCCGGCGAAGACCAGGATGTACGAGTCGATGATCCACTGGATGTCCTGCGCCCCGGCCTTGAGGTCCTCCGCGATCGGCGGGATGGACACCGTGAGCACCATGTTGTCGATCACCAGCACCAGGCTGCTGAGACAGAGCACGACCAGGATGAGCCAGCGACGCGGGTGACGTTCCACCGTGATCCCCCTTCGGTTTCGGCGCGCCGGCCGCAGCCGCGCACAGGTCCTCGCGTCGGTTGCGGCCGCGCGGAAGTCGTCGCGGGCACACCGTCCACCACCCCCGGTCGTACGGCGTGCGCCACTCCGAACACTGTACGGTCGCCGTACAGTGTTCGCAACGCCGCACAGCGTGCGGCGCGGCTTATGCTGAATCGGAAGAACCCGGACCGAGAGCGAGGAGGGCCGATGGCGGCCAGGTCAGAGGACACATCGTCGGACGGTCGACCGGCCCCGACCGGCTTCCAGTCGCCGTGGAACCGCCCGCCGCGGCGGCGGGACCAGCCCGCCCTCAGCCGCGAGCAGATCGTCACCGAGGCGCTCGCACTGCTGGACTCCGACGGCATCGAGGCACTGAGCATGCGCAAGCTCGGCGCCCGCCTCAACGCCGGCGCCACCTCGCTCTACACCCACGTCGCCAACAAGGACGAGCTGCTCGCCCTGGTCGTCGACCAGGTCTTCGGCGAGCTCCCGCTGCCGCCGGCCGAGGGCGCCGAGGACCCCGAGGTCTGGCGCGCGACCGTCGTCGACTGCGCCGACAGCATGCGCGCCGCCATCCTGCGCCACCCGTGGATGGTCTCGGTGATCGGCGACGTCGGGATGGTCTACCTCGGCCCCAACTGGATGCGGATCTCCGAGGCCCTCCTGGCCCTGATGGAAGCGGCCGGCTTCGAACTCGTCGAGGCCAACGACGCGATGAGCGCGGTCATGGGCTACACCATCGGGACCGCCTGCGTGGAGGCCGCCTGGCTGAGCGCGCTGACCAAGAGCGGCCAGGACGAGCGGGTGTGGATGGAGCAGCTGCTGCCCGCCGTCCTGGAGGCCACCAAGAGCCATCCACGACTGCACCGGCTGTACACCACCCAGGTGCAACAGGAGGTCAACGAGGGCAGCCGGGACAACAGCTTCATCCGGGGCGTCGGGGTGATCCTGGACGGCATCGAGGCGACCCGGGCCGCACAGGGCAAGGGCTGAGCCCCGCCACCACGGCCCGGGCGCCGCACCGCGAACGCCCGGGCCGTCGATCACCGTCGATCACCGCCGATCAGCGCCGAGCAGCGCCGAGCAGCGCTCAACTCCCGCTGAGCGCCTGCACATCGGCATACCCCGGCACCGGTCCGACCGGCCCGCCCGAGGCGACGGCCGCCGCCGTGGCCACCGCCGCCGCCAGCGCCGCCCGGTAGAGCAGCGAGCCCAGGCTGACCCGGGCCACCCCGAGCTCGGCCAGTTCGGCGAGGCCCGGGCCGGTCGGCGTCAGCAGGATGTTGAGCGGGACGGCGACCCGGCCGACCAGCCGGGCGATCACCGCCGGTTCGGTCACCCCGGGGACGAACACACCGTCCGCGCCCGCCCGCTGGTAGACCTCCAGCCGCCGGACGGCCTCCGGCTCCGGGTCGTCCTGACCGCACCAGTAGGTGTCGGTGCGGGCGTTCACGAACAGCTCCGGCACGGCCGCCTTCACCGCCGCGACCTTCGCCGCGTGGACGGCGGCCGGTGTCAGCGTGCCGTCCGCCCGGCCGTCCTCCAGATTGATGCCGGCCACCCCGGCCTGCGCCAACTCCACAGCCAGCGAAGCGACTTCGTCCGGGTCGTCGCTGAAGCCGGACTCCACGTCGACGCTGAGCAGGAAGTCGTCGCGGCCGAGCCGGCGGGCCAGCCGTACGGTCTCCGCGCGGGTGGCGGCGGCACCGTCCGGCAGGCCGGCGGCGGCCGCCACGCCCAGGCTGGTGGTGCCGATCGCCGGGTAGCCCTCGGCGGCGAGGGCGACGGCCGAGGCGTGGTCCCAGGCGTTCGGGAGCAGCAGCGGGCGGCCGGGGCGGTGGTGCAGTGCGGCGAACGGGGTCATCGGGTCACCTCCGGGTTCAACTCGCCGACGGAGTCCGCGTAGTAGCCGGACGCCCGGGCGAGGTGGCAGACGATATGACGGAAGCTCCAGCCCGCACCCGGCGAGTCGTCCAGGTGCTTCTCCGGCAACGCGGCGACCCGCTGGGACCAGATCCGCCCGAGCCGGGTGAGCCGGCTGCGGGCCTCGTCCAGGTCGGCGACGGTGAACGGTGCGAGGTCGGCCGGGGTGGTGACGTCGGAGGCGTGCCAGTGGTCGGGCTCGGCCGACTCGCCGGCCAGTCGTGCCTCCAACTCGGCCAGGTGGTCCAGGAGGTGGTCGGCGACCCGGCGAACCACCTTGTGCGGGGTGTAGGTTCGCCCGTCCGCGTTCACGATCGGACGCCCGTCCCAGGTCGTCCAGGTGGCGGCGAGACCGAGGACGTGATCCATCGTCTCCGGGATCAGGGCGGCGAGTTCGGCCTGATCGACGTCCTGGGAGGGCGGCACCGAGTCGTCCGCCGGATCCGAGGAGCCGTACAGGACGCCCTCGGCGATGACCAGCGCGTGCGAGCGGCCCGGGCAGAGCCGGGGCTCGGCGCCGAAGGCCAGCGGCTCGCGGTCCGACTGCTGGGCGGCCGCGACGTCCAGCAGGACGTGCGCCCCGGCGGGTACGGCCACCCCGCCGACCTCGGTCTCCCGGGCGGCGAAGCGGCGCATCTCCCGGACGGGCGAATCCTCCCGCAGGGCGCCGGCCAGCCCGTCGGGGTGGCGCCGGGCGCGCTCGACCAGGGTGGCCGTGGCGTCACAGGCCTGGACGAGCAGGCCGATCCGGTTGGCCGCCGTCTCCTCGTCGGCGTCCCCCATCGCGGGCAGCAACCGGGCGACCGCCGCGTCCGCCTCCGGGTCGTCCGGCGCCGGTTCGAAGTACGCCCGGGACACAGCTTTCACGTCCCGCGCGACGGCCTCCGGCTCGGCCAGCCCGAGCGCCGCCGCCAGCACCCGGACCACCCGCAGCCGGACGTCCGTCCCGTAGCCGCCCGCCGCCGCGACCCGCAGCGCGACCGGGTCCAGCCGTTCCAGGTCGGCCAGCACCAGCGCCCGCCGCCGGGCGTGCGGCCCGCCCGCGCTGAACCGGGCGACGGCGGCCCGCAGCCAGGCCACCGTGCCGTACGGCCCGGGCGTCGCGGGTGGCGGGACCAGCGCCGGGTCGGCCAGGGCCGCGGTCACGTCCTCGTACCGGGAGAAGTCGATTCGGATCACCGTGGGATCACTCATGCGGTCATCGTGGCCCCGGCTCGTTTCGGTCCCGGCCGAACTGTGCCTGCGCGACCATGGCGGCATGCCCGATCATGGACGCATGCCGCCGACCCACCGGGGCTCCTCGCTCGCCGCCCTCGCCGCCCTGCTCGCCGACCCCACCCGCGCCGAGTTCTGCTCCGCGCTGCTCGACGGCCGCGCCTGGACGGCCGGCGAGCTGGCCCGGACCGCAGGGGTCGCGCCGTCCACCGCCAGCGAGCACCTCTCCCGGTTGATCGCGAGCGGGCTGCTGGCCGAGGAACGGCAGGGGCGGCACCGGTACGTCCGACTGGCCACCCCGGCCGTCGCCACCCTGATCGAGGACGTCACCGTCTTCGCCGAGACGGTCTTCGCCGAGGCCGCCGAGCTGCCGGACCGGGCACCCCACACCCTCCGCGAGGCCACCCGGCAGAGCGCCGAGGCCCGCGCCCGGACCTGCTACGACCACCTGGCCGGCCGCCTCGGCGTGGCCGTCGCCGACGCGCTCCTCGACCGCGGCCTGGTCAGCGACGACGCCGGCCTCGCCGTCACCGAGCGCGGCCGCGCCTGGCTGGCCGCGCAGGCGATCGAACTGCCGCCGCGCGCGGGCCGCCCCGGCGGGCGCCCGGTGGTGCGCGGCTGCCTGGACTGGACGGAGCGCCGCAACCACCTCGGCGGGGCGCTGGGCGCGGCACTCTGTCGCACCGCGCTGGACCGCGCCTGGGTGGAGCGGATCGGCTCCGGCCGGGCCGTGCGGGTCACCCCGGACGGCGGCCGGGCGCTGCGCGAACTGTTCGGGGTCGAGGTGTCCTGAGCCCGCGAGGCGCTCTGAACCTCCGGGCCAGGTTGCCCAGGGGCGCGACGAGGTCCTCCCGCTCCCCCGTCAGACGTCCACGGTCCTGGGCTGCTCGCCCACGGTCCGGCCGAGGTCGATCAGGCCGAAGGCCGCACCCTGCTGGTCGCCGACCGCCGCGAACCGGCCGAACGGGCTGTCCATCGGCCCGGAGTACACCTTGCCGCCGCGCGCCGTCAGCCGCTCGATCGCGGCGTCGGTGTCGTCCACGGCGAAGTAGACGCTCACGTACGAGGGCGCCTCGGGCGGCAGGAGGTCGCCCTCCGCCCCCTTCCGGCCCAGCACCGGCCGGTCACCGACCTGGAACATCCGGTAGTCCATCTGCTCGGTGTCCATCTTCCTGGTGCCGTACGGGAAGACCGCCGGGAAGAAGGCGTCGGCCTTGCCGGGCTCGCGGGTGACGATCTCGGCCCAGCTGTACGCGCCGGGCGCGCCCTGCTTCTCGAAGCCCTCGAAGGTCCCGCCCTGCCAGACGCCGAACACGACCCCGCCCGGGTCCTTGGCGAGCACCATCGCGCCGACGTCGCCGATCGCCGTCGGACCCGTGACCAGCTCGCCGCCGTTGGTGCGGATCCGCTCGGCGGTGGCGGCGGCGTCCGGGGAGGCGAGGTACAGGCACCAGACGGACTGCGTCTGGTAACCGGGCATCGGCGGCACGAGCGCGGCCACCGCCTCGCCGTCCGAGTACGCCGTCGTGTAGTTGCCGAACTCCGACGAGCTCTCGCCGAAGGTCCAGCCGAGGACGTGGCCGTAGAAGGCTTTGGCGCCCTCCACGTCGGTGAACATCGCGTCGGCCCAACAGGGTGTGCCCTCAGGTAGCGCAGCCATCTCTCAGCCCTCGTCCGTGACGATGCGGGCGCGCGTCGGAAGGCGCGCGCGGCCCCCGACTCGCCAGCCTAGCCACGGCGAGGCGCACCCGCGCGGGCTTGCACGCGCGGGTGCGCCCCGGGTGCGCCCCGGGTGCGCCGCCTCAGTTCGCCGGGACGGCCCCGCTCAGCGGCGGGCGCAGCGAGGCCGTGCCGAGGCCGGTCGGTCCGAGCGGCACCGCGCCGGTCACGGCGGCGGCGCTCGGCTCCGGGTCCGGCGCGGCAGCGGGTACGGGTACCGGCGGGACGGGGGCCGTCGGAACCCTCGGGGCCGCTGCACCAGCCCCGGCCGCCGACTCCTCGGCCACCTCGGGCGCCGCCGCCCGCGCCCGGACCGCCTCCGCGAGGTCCCGCTCGGCGCCGAAGTGCCGCTCCAGGTCCTCGGTGCGGTACCGGCGGCAGTCCTGGTGCCACTTCAGCACGCCCGCGAGCCAGTTCTCCAGCTCCGCGACGTACCCGTCGAGCAGCTCCCGGGCGGCCGCGTCCAGCCCGAAGTCCTCGTACAGCACCGGGAGTTCCTGCTGTGCGACGTGCTGGAACTGCTCCAGCCGGGAGTGCATCAGGTCGTCGACGATCCTGACCGCCGACGGATAGTCGCAGTTGAAGAAGTTCTGCACCACCAGCACGATGTTGTGCAGCTCGCCCTCGTACTCGATCTCCTTCTGGTACGAGAAGACGTCGTTGATCATGCACCCGTAGTCCATGGCGGAGTTCTCCAGCGCGCGCATCGAGCCGTGCCGGTACACCTCCTCCGGCACGGCCTTGCCGTGCGACAGCCGGCTGAGGCCCGTGGTGAGCTCGGAGCCGAAGGTGGTGCGGCGCATCTCCAGGTAGTCGACCGGGTCCGGGATCCGATTCTGGATCTGGTTGCTGAGCTCCCAGATCCAGCTGTCCGTCATCACCTCGACCGACTCGCGGAGCCTGCCCCGGGCCTCGACGGTCATCGGGCCGGCGGTCCGCTCCCAGATGTCGGCGAGGCCGCGCTCCAGCGCGTTGACCGGCTCGGGCACGGGGCCACCGTCCAGCGGCATGAACAGCGACAGCCGGGCGTTGGCGACCTTGGCACCGGCCAGGTCACGGGTGCGCCCGAAAACCTTCGGGTAGTAGTCGTCCGCCCAGGTGCCCCAGGCCAACCAGGCCGAGGAGATGTCGAGCTGGTCGGCGGTGGCGTCCGGGTGGATGCCGGCCGCGCAGAGCGGGAGGTCGTAGTCGCGCATCGACTCGGCGTCCCAGATTCCGGAGCCGGGGACGTCGGGGTGCCCGGCCAGCATTCCGACCCGCTCGGCCCACTCGATCACCCGCTCCCGGGCGCCGTCCAGGTGCGGGCTCAGCGACAGGCTGAACGGCAGCTTGAACTCGGGCAGTCGGGACGGGCCCACGGGCTGGAACGGCACGTGGCCGTGCGAGCGCGCCCGCCGCTCGGCGGCGGGGGCGGGGAGGGCGGCGGGGGCCGCCGCCTTCTCGACTCCCTTGCGCAGGACGTCCAGCGCCGAGGTTCCGATGCCGCCGATCGCGTACTGGTCCCACCAGTTGCCGGAACCCGGCTGCCCGGGCAGCCCGCCGCCCGTTCCGGGCGTCACGTCGTCGGCCGAACCCGCCGCCGCGCCACCGCCGTTCATGTAGCGACTGGAGCGCATGTGCCACTCGTGCCCGCCGGCCTGCCAGTCCTGCAGGCCCTTGGCGTACGCCATCACCCGGGCGCGGCCCTCGGCGTCGAGCCCGGTCTCCGCGAACAGCACCGGCAGTTCGGTGAACACGGTGTTCTCGAACTGCTGGAGCCGCGAGGTGAGCAGGTCGTTGACCGCCTCGGCGGCCTCCTGGGTGGAGCACTCCAGGAAGCGCTCCAGCACCAGGATGCCGTTGCTCAGCTCGCCCTCGTCCTCGACCTCGCGCTGGTACGAGAAGATGTCGTTGCGCAGGTGCACGCCGTCGGAGAAGGCGTCCATCAGCACCCGCAGCGCGCGCGAGCCAGAAACCTCCTTCGGCACCTCGGCGTCGGCCGCGTACTCGACCAGCTGCGCGGACCACGGAGCGCCGCCGACCTTGCGGCGCATCTCGATGTACTCGACCGGGTTGGCCACCCGGCCTGCGTTGATGTTGGAGAGCTCCCACAGCGACTCGTTGAGCAGGTTGCGGGTGCTCTCGGCGAACCGGACCCGCCAGTCCTCGCCCATCGCCGGCACGGTGCGCCGCCACAGGTCGGCCAGGCCCGCCTCGACCGGGTTCTCCGGCTCGGGCGTCGGGGTGGTCGGGTCGGCCGGCATGAACAGCGGCAGCCGGTCGAGGTGCGCCTTGCCGCCCTCGCGGTCGTTGGTGCGCTTGTACAGGTCGAGGAAGTGGTCGTCGAAGAAGAAGACCCAGACGTACCAGTCGGTGACCAGCGACAGCGCCTCGGCGGAGGTGTCGGGGTGGGTGTAGGAGCAGAGCAGCCCGTAGTCGTGGGCCTCCAGGTCGGCCTGGTCCCAGATGCCCGATCCCTCCAGCATGCCCATCTCCCGGGCCCAGTCGGTGGAGTGGGCCCGCGCCTCGTCCAGATGGGGGTTGAGGCGCGCCGGGTGCGGCACGTAGAAGGACGGCAGGTCGAACGGCTGGGTCACGGCGGGCGAGCCTTTCTGGACGCGTCGTTTGGACCAAGAATGACCCGCCGCCAGGTCACCGCATCGGCACAACAGGAACAGTCATATGAGATGACCCACCTGCTCGAACCTCCACTCGAACTTTCGCCCGAGCGATCGGGCCGCCCCGGATCGTCCGTACGGGGCCCGGATCACCGCCCCCAACTCCCCACAGGGACACCGCCGCAGGGGCGGACCGCCGAGCGGTCCGCCCCTGCGTCGATGGCCCCCGTCAGGCCGCGAGCCCCAGGATCAGGGAGGCGGCGACGGGTGCCATGTAGATGAGGGGGAAGGGGATGTGGGCGTAGGCGCGGGCGCGGGCGACGGTGACGACGGCGCCGAGGAAGTAGAGGATGGTGCCGACGGCGGCGGCGTAGCCGAGGGCCGGGACGGCGAGGCCGACCAGGAGGCCGAGGGCGCCGGCGGCCTTGGCGACCCCGAGCCAGGTCCACCAGGCGCGCGGGACGCCGTACTCGGCGAGGGGCCCCACGACGTACTCGGCCTTGGCGAAGACCGAGTACGCCGAGAAGCCGACCATGAGGGCGCCGAGGATGGTGACGATGGTGTGGGCGACGGACATTGGTGTGCTCCCCGTTCGGTGGCTGGTCGGTCGGACACAGCACTGACCCGGCGCGCGTCGCGGATGTGACCGGCGCGGACAAAAATTTTTCCGCGTTCCCTCCGAACCGCCCCCCCAACAGCCGTTCCGCCAACGAACTATGCAGGCCTGGCAAGGCCGGGGCACCAAGACTTCCCCGGCTACGGGCGTGTTGACGGCGTCCGCCCACGCCGCGTCCACCAGACTGGGCGCCGACCCGACGTCAACTCCGAGGAGGGCAAACCCCATGAACGTCACCGTCCGGCTCGCCCAGCAGCCCGAGGCCGACGAACTGCTCGGACGGAGTGCGCTCGCCGCGCTCGTCGGCATGCTGCTGGACCAACAGGTGCCGATGGAATGGGCGTTCACCGGCCCGCTGACCATCGCCCAGCGCCTCGGCCGGGACGACCTCGACGCCCACGAGATCGCCACCTACAGCCCGGAGGAGTTCGTCGCCCTCCTCTCCGCGAAACCGGCCGTCCACCGCTACCCGGCCGCGATGGCCAAACGGGTGCAGCAGCTCTGTCAGTTCCTCGTCGCGCAGTACGACGGCAACGCCGCCGCGCTGTGGAAGGGCGCCCGCACCGGCAAGGAGCTGCTCAGCCGCCTCAACGCCCTCCCCGGCTTCGGCAAGCAGAAGTCGCAGATCTTCCTGGCCCTGCTCGGCAAGCAGTACGGGGTGCGGCCGGAGGGCTGGCGCGAGGCGGCCGGCGCGTACGGCGAGGAGGGCTCGCACCGCTCGGTCGCCGACATCACCGGCCCCGATTCCCTCACCCTGGTACGGGAGTTCAAGCAGGAGATGAAGCGCGCCGCGAAGGAGGCGAAGGCCGCCGCCAAGCCCCGCACCACCTCCCGGACGACCGCCGCGGCCGTGCCCGGCACCCGCTGAGTCGGCCGGAGGACGACGGCGCCGAAAACCGATTGCCCCGCCCCGCTCCACCGGGCGACGCTTCCGGCATGACCGCATCCACCCCCGCACGCCACGGCGTGTCCGCGTTCTTCACCCCTGACGGGCGCCTGACCGGCCTCCCCCGCAAGGCGGCCCGCCGGGAGCAACTGCTGGCCCATCTCGCCGAGACCCTGTTCGAGCCGGGCCGCAGCTACACCGAGGCCGAGGTCAACGACGCCCTGCGCACCGTGCACGACGACGCCCCCGCCCTGCGCCGCGACCTGGTCGAGGCCGGCCACCTGGCCCGCCCCAAGGACGGCAGCAGCTACCAGCGGGTCCGGGCAGCCGAGCACCCGTAGCCGGCACGCGGTCCCAGATGCGCCGAGGGCCCCGGCCGCACACGCGCGACCGAGGCCCTCGTAGAGCCGGGCGTCAGATCAGCGCCGGCTGCTCCTGCTCCTCCGCCGCGTCCCCCGCAGCGGCGACACCCCCCGCCGCCCGCTTCCGCGGCAGCGCGAACATCAGCAGGAACACCGCCAGCAACACTCCCGCGACCCACCACAGCGCGTTGGTGAACGCGCCGCCGAAGGCCGTCCCGACCGCGTCCGGCACGACCACGTCGTCCATCGCCCCGAAGAAGGCCACCGACACCAGCCCGAGCCCGAGCGCGTTCCCCACCTGCTGCACGGTGTTGATCAGCCCGGATGCCGACCCGGCGTGCCGGCGCGGCACCTCGGACAGCACCGCGTCGGTGATCGGCGCGACGATCAGCCCCATCCCGAGGCCCATCACCACCAGCGGCAGCGCCATCTGCCAGGGCGCGATCGACGTCCCGTACCGGTCCGCCTCCCAGATGTAGGTGAGCACGCCCGCCGCCATCACCAGCGCACCCGTCTGGAGCACCTTCCGCCCGAACCGCGGCACCAGCTTCTGGACCGAGAGCCCGGCCGCCGTGGAGACCGCGAGCGAGAACGGGATGCCGGTCGCGCCGGCCTTGAGCGGGCTCCAACCCAGCCCGACCTGCATGTAGAGCGTCCAGACCAGGAAGAAGATGCCGAGCGCCACCCCGAAGGCCAGCTGCACGCAGATCCCGGCCGCGAAGCTCTTCACCCGGAACAGCGACAGCTCCACCAGCGGCGAGCCGTCCCGCCGGGTCTTGGCCTTCTCGTACACCACGAACAGCGCGAACACCGGCAGGCTCCCGGCCATCGACAGGTAGCCCCAGAGCGGCCAGCCGGCCTCCCGGCCATGGGTCAGCGGGTAGATCAGCATCAGCAGGCCGAGGCTGGCCAGCGCCACGCCGACCAGGTCCAGCTTCAGCGCGTGTTCGGCCCTGGACTCGTCGATGTAGCGGCGGCCGAGCAGCAGCCCGGCGATGCCGACCGGCAGGTTGATCAGGAAGATCGGCCGCCAGGCCAGGCCCAGCGGGTCCCACTCGGTGAGCAGCGCGCCGATCATCGGACCGGAGACCGCGCCCAGTCCGACCACCGCGCCGAACATGCCGAACACCTTGCCGCGCTCCTCCGCCGGGAAGGTCGCGTGGATGATCGACAGCACCTGCGGCACCATCAGCGCCGCCGTGCCGCCCTGCAGCAGCCGCATCGCGACCAGCATCTCCGGGCCGGAGGCCAGCCCGCACAGCGCGGAGGCCACGGTGAAGCCGCCGATCCCGATCAGGAACAGCCGCTTGCGGCCGTGGATGTCGCCCAGTCGGCCGCCGGTGATCAGCCCGATCGCGAAGGCCAGCGCGTAGCCGCCGGTGACCCACTGGATGGCGCTGAAGGAGGCGCCGGTGTCCTGCTGGATGCTCGGGATGGCGATGTTGACGATCGTCACGTCCACCAGGTCCATGAAGGAGGCGACCATCACGATCGCCAGCGCGATCCACCTCCGCCGGTCGGCTCCCGCCGTGGTCATTCCGTACTCCTCGCTCTTCTGCTGCACGTCCACCACGGTAGGGGCCATATAGGTCAGGACCTGTCCCAGTTCCTCCGGCATCCTGGACGGCATGACCGACACCCCGGCCCGGCTGCTGAACCTGCTGTCCCTGCTGCAGACCCCGCGCGAGTGGCCCGGCAGCGAACTCGCCGAGCGGCTCGGCGTCAGCCCCCGCACCATCCGGCGCGACATCGACCGGCTGCGCGACCTCGGCTACCCGGTGCGGGCCACCATGGGCGCGGTCGGCGGCTACCGGCTGGTCGCGGGCACCGCGATGCCGCCGCTGCTGCTGGACGACGACGAGGCGGTGGCCATCGCGGTCGGGCTCCGGGCGGCGGCCGGACACGCGGTGGTCGGCATCGAGGAGGCCTCGGTACGGGCCCTCGGCAAGCTGCTCCAGGTGCTGCCCGCCCGGCTGCGGCACCGGGTGGGCACGCTCAACAGCGCCACCGTGCCGCTGCTCACCGGGGACGGCCCGACCGTCGACCCGGAGGACCTCACCATGCTCGCCCGCGCCGTCACCGCCAAGGAGCGGCTGCGCTTCTCCTACCGGGCCCGCGACGGCGCCGAGACCCGGCGCAACGTCGAACCCGAGCGCCTCGTCTCGACCGGCCGCCGCTGGTACCTGATCGGCTACGACCTGGACCGCGAGGACTGGCGGCTCTTCCGGATCGACCGGCTGAGCGAGCCCTTCGCCACCGGCGCCCGTTTCACCCCGCGCCCGCTCCCCGCCGAGGACGCCGCCGTGTTCGTGGCGAGCAGGCTGCGCGGCCAGTCGCCGACGCACACCATGGTGGCCACCGTCCACCGGCCCGCCGCCGAGGTCGACGGCTGGATGCCGTGGACCGGGGACTACGAGATCGAACCGATCGACGACCACAGCTGCCGCCTGCGCTCCCGGGCGGACTCCCTGAGGTGGCTGGCGGCAGGGCTGCTGATGCTGGACTGCCCCTTCGAGGTGCACGAGCCGCCGGAGCTGCGCGAGCACCTGCGCAGGCTCGCGGACCTGGCCGACCACGCGGCGAACCAGCCGGGTTAGCCGGACCTCGGGGCCGATGCCGGTGACTCAGACCGGAACCCGGTACCAGCCGTTGCCGCAGCGGAACCAGAGCACGCCGTCCCGGCCGTGGGCGTGCTGCCGGTCCAACTCCCCCGGCAGGTCCAGCCGCTCCCGGCGGACCTCCCGCCAGCTCTTCCGGCTCTCCCGTACGCACCGGACCAACTCTCCGTCGGGCTGCAGGAAGACGGCCCGGTCGTCGGCGATCGCGAAGCCCACCGGCTGCCGGGCCGGCAGCCGCATGCTGAGGGGCGGCCCACCCCCCGGGTCCGCGGCGGTGAGGAAGGTGCGCTCCCCGTACCAGGCCAGCCAGACCCGCCGCCCCTCGGTCGCGGCGGCGAGGCCCTCCATCGGCGCGTCGGGCAGGTCCTCGAAGTCCGGAACCCAGACGGTCCGCCCGGCGCCGTCCAGACCCAGCAGGCCGCACTGGGCGAGCGGGTTGCCCCCGTAGCAACCCTCGTCGCCGAAGGCCAGCCAGATCCGGCCTTCACGGTCCGTCACCAGCGCCTGGACGTCGTCGCCGAGCTGCAGCCGCCGGGTCGGCCGACCGTCCGGTGCGAACACCAGGCCGTTGAGCTCCCAGCCGTCCGCCAGCTCCTCCGCCCGACCGTCCACCACCAGCGGCCGACCGCCCGGCAGCAGACCGAGGTACGTCGGGTGGCGGAGCGGGACCTGCGGCAGATCGAGCCGCCGCTCACCGCCCCGTGCGACGGTCACCAGACAGGCGTCGTAGGGCGGTTCCGGTTCCGGTCCGGCCGTCAGCAGGACCAGCAGCTCCCCGCCCGGCCCGACCGTCCACGTCGCGGCCCGGCGGCCCGCCCACCAGTCCCCCTCGGGCAGCCGCCAGACCTCGACCGGACGATCGGACGTCGACACCGGCCCTCAGACCCCGTACTCGCCGGTCAGCAGCGCCCGCCCCAGGGTGTGGAAGGTCAGGTTGAAGCCGACCTGGGCCGCCGGGGTGTCGGCGGTGACGTCCAGCTTCTCCACGTCCAGGGCGTGCACCGCGAACACGTACCGGTGCGGGGCGCCGGGCGGCGGGGCGGCGCCGTCGTACTTGTTGCCCGGGAAGTCGGTGCGGCCGTGGAAGGAGGCCGCGCCCGGCAGGCTCCCGTCCGACGAACCGGCGCCGCGCGGCAGTTCGACGGTGTCGGCGGGCAGGTTGAGGGCGAGCCAGTGCCACCAGCCGGATCCGGTCGGCGCGTCCGGGTCGTAGCAGGTGACGGCGATGCTCCTGGTGGCCTCCGGCAGGCCCGACCAGGCCAGCTGCGGCGAGAGGTTGCCGCCGGAGTAGACGAACTCCCGGCCCAGCGTGGCGCCTTCGGTGAAGTCCTGACTGCTCAGCGGGAAGGACGGCACCTGCGGCAGGAACTCGTACGGCAGCGGCGGACGAACACCCATGGGTTTGTCACCTCTCAACGGGCCGGTGACGGCCGTGAACCGGCCGCCACCGATCACTGTAATGGGGTGCACGTCCGATCCCATCGCCCCTACAGTCGAGGTCATGGCCTCGGAGCACCGCAGCAGCACGGCAACCACGATCGACCCCGTCCAGATGATCGCCGACGCCCGCCGGGCGCTGTTCACCATGGTCGGGGTACTGGCCGCGATCTGGCTGATCCAGCTGGTGAACTGGATGGACGACTACGACCTCGGCAAGCGCTTCGGCGTCATCCCGCAGGATCCGAGCCGACTGCCGAACGTCGTCACCGCGCCGTTCCTGCACTGGAACTGGGCGCACCTGGAGGCCAACTCCGGCCCGTTGTTCGTCTTCGGCTTCCTGGCGGCCTACCGAGGGGTGAAGAAGTTCCTCGGCCTGACCCTGCTGGTCGCCCTGACCAGTGAGCTGGCCTCCTGGGTCTTCGACAGCCCGAACCGGATCGGCGCCGGCGCCAGCGGCGTGGTGTTCGGCTACTTCGGCTACGTGGTGCTGCGCGGGATCATCGACCGCAACCTGATCGACACGCTGATCGGCGTGGTGCTCGGCGCCTCCTACGCCTACATGGTGACCAGCGCCCTGCCCGGCGTCGCCCCGGGCATCAGCTGGTCGGCCCACCTGGGCGGTCTGATCGGCGGCCTGGCCGGCGCGTGGATCTTCCGCAACCGCGCCCCGCGCCGAGCCCGCGAGCCCCAGCCCCAGCCCCAGGCCAAGGCCCAGGGCAAGGCCACGTCGACCGCCACCGACCCGAACAGCCCCAACGCCGCCCTGCTCAAGGAACTCGACGACCTGGGCCTGTAGGCCACCCGGGGAGTCAGGTATAGACCACTCCCACCCCTGCGGCTAGCGTGAACGACGCACCTGCCCCCAGCTCCGGAGCCGCACCGTGGAGTCGTCCGTCCTCGCCTTCGCCACCGACCTGCTCGACGAGGGCGCCGACACCTTCTTCGGCAACCTCACCGACCGCGCCGGAGTCGGCGGCGTCACCCTGGCCTCGGTCTACCACGAGGCCCGCGACGTCTTCCCGCACAACCCCCGGCGGGTGATCCGCTACCTGGAGCCGGGCGCGGCCTACTTCCGCCCCGACCCGGCCCGCTGGCAGGGCCGACGCCTGGCGCCCGTCCCGTCCACCGCGATCGGCGACCGCGACCCCTTCGCCGAGGCCGCCGCCGAGGCCGGGCGGCGCGGCCTGAAACTGCACGCCTGGACGGTGTTCTGCCACAACGACCGGCTCGGCTTCGCCCACCCCGACTGCGCCCCGGCCAACGCCTTCGGCGACCGCCACCTCACCGAGCTCTGCCCGGCGAACCCGGAGGTCCGCGAGTACGCGCTGGCCCTGGTCGACGAACTCGCCCGCTACGGCGTGGACGCGATCCGCGCCGAGTCCCTGCACTTCCACGGCCTGCGCCACGGCTACCACCACGAGCGCTACTTCGAGAACCTGGGCCCGACCGCCGAGGCCCTGCTCGGCGTCTGCTTCTGCCCGCACTGCCGCGCCGCCGCCATCCGTGCCGGTGTCCCCGCCGAGCAGGTCGCCGAGGCGGTACGGACCGAACTGCGCCACCGGCTGGCCGACCAGGAGGCCGCCGCCGAGCCCGCCGATCTGAGCGCCCTCGCCGACGGCGCCTTCGCCGCCTACGTGGACGCCTCCGCCGCCACCGTCACCGCGCTCGCCGCCGACCTCACCGAGCAGGCCCGCCGGCACGGCATGCGGCTGAGCTTCATGGACGGCGGCGGCCCCGGCAAGGGCTGGCTGTCCGGCATCGACCTGCCCGCCCTCGCCGGGGCCACCGACCAGATCGAGACCCTCGGCTACGCCAGGACCCCGGAGGCCGTCCGGGAGAAGCTCGCCGCCTTCGCCCTGCACGGCGTCCGCCCGCAGCGGATGGCGGTGATCCTGCGCCCGATGGCCTCGGACTGCGACGGCCCGGAGAACCTCGCCGCCAAGATCGCCACCCTGCGTGGACTCGGCGTCCCCGAGGTCGAGTTCTACCACTACGGCCTGATGCGGCTGTCCTCGCTCGACCGGATCGGCGCCGCGCTCGCCGGCTGAGGCTCACCGCCATTCGGACGCGGGATCGGGACACGGGATCGGAACGCTGCGCATTCAGGGCCGGAACCCGATCGGAACCGGGGCCGATGTTCGCGACATTTCCCATCAAACAGCCACATTCGTCCATCCGCAGTTCACACCCGCGCGCGTGGCGACGTCGCGGCTGCTGCGCCATCCGCCGCCCAAACGGTAGGCTTTCCGTGTGATCTTCAAGCGCATCGGCAACGGGCGGCCGTACCCGGATCACGGCCGGACGAGCACCCGCCAGTGGGCTGACGTCGCCCCACGTCCGGTGCGGCTCGACCAGCTGGTGACCACCAAGGGCCAACTCGACCTGGAAACCCTACTGGCCGAGGACTCGACCTTCTACGGGGACCTCTTCGCCCACGTGGTGAAGTGGCACGGCGACCTCTACCTGGAGGACGGGCTGCACCGGGCCGTACGGGCCGCGCTGCAGCAGCGCCAGGTGCTCCACGCCCGCGTCCTCGAAATGGACTGACGGCGCCCCACCTCAGGGCACCGACCCCAGGACTCCACCCCGGGCCAGCGGCCCCGGGGCATCCACGCAGGCTTCACGGACCGCTCCTCGCCATCCGGCGGAGGGCGGTCCGCGCGTACCCGGGTACCTCCTTTCGGGTACCGGCGTACTCCACATGATGATCGTTTAGTACCTTCTCAGCCGTACGGCACTACTCTGCTGACTACGGCCGCGACCAGGGGATCCGCCCGCACGTGGGGGGCGCCCCTACCCGGCCCACCCGTCATCCCGACCCCGCCCTGGCACGAGGGGGAGACAAACCGTGAGCATGTTGACTCCCCAAGGCCTCAAGGGGAAGCAGTACCGCATCACCGGCAACGCCTACCCGCGGCTGGGCCGGCCCCCGAAGAAGAGCCGCAAGGTGATCGCCGCGCTCGCCGGCCTGCTGGCGCTGGCCCTGATCGCGCTCGGCGGCGTGCAGCTCTACGACATCTTCATCGGCAAGGCCAAGAACGCCTCCGCACAGGCCTGCGCGACGTCGTCCGGCAAGCCGCTGGCCGCCCCGACGCCGGGCGCCACCGCGGCCTCCGGCCCCGGCACACCCGGCGCCCCCGGCGGCGACCCGCACGTCATCCCGCAGGCCTCGGCCGTCACGGTGAACGTCTACAACGCCACCACCAAGGCCGGCCTGGCCGGGCGGACCGCCGACGAGCTCAAGAAGCGCGGCTTCACCATCGGCAAGGTCGGCAACGCGCCGGCCGAACTGGACAAGAAGGTGCCCGGGACCGCCCAGGTGATCGCCGGCCCGGCCGGCGCCGGGGGCGGCACCCTGGTCGGCTCGCAGATCGCCGGGGCCACCGTCACCGCCGACGCCCGCACCGACGCCAGCGTGGATTTCGTGATCGGCGACAGCTACAACGCCCTGCTGGACGAGACCCAGGCGGCCGCCGCCCTCGCCCTGGCCACCAAGCCCACCCCGGCCCCGAGCGCCACCGGCAGCTGCTGAGGCCCGACGGACACGCAGGAGCCCCCGGCAGACGCAGTGCCGGGGGCTCTCGGTCGTTCGGAGTCGTGCTTGAAGGGGGCCCGTACGCGGCGGGCCGGTCGTACCAGGCCGTAGGCAGGCGGGGACTCAGCCCGCGGTGCCGTACAGCCGGTCGCCCGCGTCGCCCAGGCCGGGGACGATGTAGCCGTTCTCGTTCAGCCGCTCGTCCAGGGCCGCGGTGACCACGGTGACCGGCAGGTCGGCCAGCTCGCGGCGCATCACCTCGACGCCCTCCGGTGCGGCCAGCAGCACCACGGCGGTGACGTCGGTGGCGCCGCGCTCGATCAGCATCTTGATCGCGGCGACCAGGGTGCCGCCGGTGGCCAGCATCGGGTCGAGCACGTAGACCTGGCGGCCGGAGAGGTCGTCCGGCATCCGGGTGGCGTACGTGGAGGCCTCCAGGGTCTCCTCGTTGCGCACCATGCCGAGGAAGCCCACCTCGGCGGTCGGCAGCAGGCGGGTCATCCCGTCCAGCATGCCGAGGCCGGCCCGCAGGATCGGCACGACCAGCGGACGGGGGTAGCTGAGGCGGGTGCCGAGCGTGACCGCCACGGGCGTGGTGATCTCCACCTCGTCGGTGCGGACGTCCCGGGTGGCCTCGTAGGCGAGGAGGGTCACCAGCTCGTCGGTCAGGCGACGGAAGGTCGGCGAGTCGGTGCGCTCGTCGCGCAGGGTGGAGAGCTTGTGGGCGACCAGGGGGTGGTCGACGACGTGGAGACGCATGTATCGAGGTTAGCCCGGTCCTGGACGCCTGTACGACACGCCGTGCCACAGCCGCCCACCTGCCGGGGTGACACTGCCGTGACGCGCCGTGACACATCGCGGATGTCCGGACGGAACCGTCCCCTGTGGTATCAACCCGCCCGTTCTGGGAATGTCACGTCTTATGACGAGCAACCCGAATGCCGGGGACGGCTCGGCGGACGAGCCCGTCGGCGGGGCGGCCCTTGGCGCCGGCCCGCCGCACGACCCCCCGGAGACCGAGGCGGAACGCCGCAAGCGGCGGGCCGTCTTTCTGCGCGAGCTCGCCGAGGCCCGCGAGCTGAGGGAACGGGTCCAGCCCCGGCGGACCAGGGAACGGCGGATGCGCGAAGCGATGCGCATGCGAACATTCCGGATCTGAAGCGGTTCCGACGCGCTTCCGACGCGGTTCCGTCGGGGAGCCGACGGGGATCGGAACCGGGTCCGACCGGGGTCCGACCCGGGCCCGCGATGGCCGCCGACTCGACCGACCCGACTCCGACGGACGTTCGGACCAAATTTCGACCGCCTTCGGACACTCCTGGCCCGGCTCCGCTGTCCGCCACCCGGTCCTTCCGACACGACCTGCAAAGACGCGCTGCAGAACACCCCCCGCAAGGGCGGGCTTTCTGTCACGATTCCGATGGGACGGTCCGAACAAGCGGACCGCCTCTGGCGCGGGGGCGGCCAGATTTCCGCGTTGCCCGAGCGCGCCGACAGCCGAGACCGATGATCTTGGGAGTGTCCCTGGTGGCGTACTTCGCTGCAGTGCTTGCTCGCACCGAGGACGGGTGGGATGTGAGCGAGACGGAACTCGACGACGTCGAAACCCTGGCCGATCTGGCCGACCTGGCCCGCGACTCCGCGCAGGACGACGACAGCGTCCTGATCTTCATCGAACAGGAGGACTCCTGGTTCGCCATCGTCCGGGTGGACGGTGAGGAGGACCCGCGGATCTTCGTGTCGGACGGCGCCGCCGCCGCCCGCAGCTCCTACGGCTCCGTCCTCACCGACGAGCTGGTCGACCAGGCCGGCGAGAGCGAGTTCGGTGACCTGGACCACCTGCTGGACGAGGCCGAGGAGGCCGAGGACCAGGACGACGAGGACGCGGACGCCCGCGGCGGCGTCCCGGTCGGCCCGCTCGGCGACGCCCACCTGCTCACCGAGTTCGGCCTCGCCGCCGACGAGCTGCTCGCCCTCAGCGGCGAGGGCGCGGTACCCGGCGACGCCCTGGAGGAGATCGCCGAGGCCCTGGGCTGCGGCGAGGTCCTGGAGGCGGTCCGGTAGCGGGCGGATGCCCGACACTGGATGCCATGCAGCCCGCATCCACCGCACTGACCGTCCCGTACGTCCCCCCGCTGCCCGCCCCCGTCCGCCCCGACCCGGTCCGCGACCGCTGGGCGGCGCCGATGCGCCTCGCCATCGCCGAGGCCGCCCTGGCGCCGGCCACCGGTGACGTCCCGGTCGGGGCGCTCGTCCTGGGCCCGGACGGCGAGGTGCTCGGGCGCGGCCACAACGAGCGCGAGGCGGTCGGCGACCCGACCGCACACGCCGAGGTGGTCGCGATCCGGCAGGCGGCGGAGAAGATCGGGGAGTGGCGGCTGAGCGGCTGCACCCTGGTCGTCACGCTGGAGCCCTGCACGATGTGCGCCGGCGCCATCGTGCTGTCCCGGATCGACCGGGTGGTCTACGGCGCCCTCGACGAGAAGGCCGGCGCGGCCGGCTCGCTCTTCGACGTGATGCGCGACCGCCGGCTCAACCACCGCCCCGAGGTGATCTGGGGCGTCCTCGCCGAGGAGTGCGGCGCGCAGCTGCGCGCCTTCTTCGACACCCACCGCTGAGCCCTCGGCCGCGGTCCCCCCGACAACGGATTTCGTGACCGCGCCACCCGTCCGGTAGAGTTCCCCTCGGTAGCGTGTCCGAGCGGCCAAAGGAGCACGCCTCGAAAGCGTGTGTGGGGGCAACTCCACCGTGGGTTCGAATCCCACCGCTACCGCTGGAAAGCCCGAGGGCCCGTCCGATCCGGACGGGCCCTCGGCGTTTCCGCGCACCCTCGGACGCGGAAACGGCTCCGCACTCCGGGCCGATGACCACCGTTGCCCGGCCCGTACGGAGCCTGGAGGGGGGAGCGGCTCGGGGGGACTGACCGCTCCCCCGGCGGAGTCCCACAACCGGTGCCGCGTCGGGGGAAAGCCGCGGCGCCCGGTCCCACAGCGGGGAGCTCCGGATCCACGCACCGGGGGATTCCTGCCAGATCCCCGGTACGCCATCCATCCTGCCGCCCCGGTCCCGTCCGGGCACCCGGAGAAAGGCCCCAGTCGCGGGGACCTTCGTCCCGTCGGACGAACGCGTCGCACACTTGATAGCCCGTCCGGTGGATAAGCTGCCCTGCAGGGCCGCTCGGGCACCCGAATGGCGGCGGCCCACCGCAGGGAGGAAGGTCACGATGGCGCAGGCGAAGAAGATCGGCATGATCCTCCTGCTCATCTTCGTGCTCTACTCGATCATCACCTCACCCGCCCGCTCCGCCGAACTCGTCCAGCTCGGCTTCGAGGGCATCTCGAACGCGGCCAAGGCCGTCGGCACCTTCATGACCGGCCTGATCAAGTAGCGGTCGGCTCGACACCCGGACGGCCCGCGACCGACCCGGGCGCACCGGCTACGGTGGGCGGGACCCTCTACCCCCGTCCGCGAGGAGCGGCAATCGTGATCCGGCACCTGGTCCTGTTCAAGCTCAACGAAGGCGTCACCAAGGACGAAGAGCGCGTGCTCGCCGGCGCCAAGGCGTTCGCCGAGCTCGGTTCGCTGATCCCCGAGCTCCGCGAGTGGGAATGCGGCTGGAACACCACCGAACGGGACATCGCGTACGACTACGCGATCAACAGCCTGGTCGAGGACCGCGAGTCCCTGCAGGCCTACCTGACCCACCCGGCCCACCAGGCCGCGGCGGGCCAGTGGCGCGAGTTCGCCACCTGGGTGATCGCCGACATCGAGGTCTGATCCCCACCGGGCCGTCCCCCGGACGGCCCGCGCCGCCCCGCCCGGCCCCCGGGCGGGGCGTTCTGCTCCGTCCAGGGACGACCCTTGCGGCGATTCGGCAACGGGACCGGTGGAGACCGGGCACCCCACCAACACACCTCCATCGGGTGCTTGCCCGACCTGCGCCCACCTTGTGATGCTATGACCGGTTTTGCCGGACATGGCGAGGTGGTGAACCAGCCGCGACACCCGATCCGCAGGGCCCGCCGTTGTCGACTTTGGGAGGGGTGACGTGTCCGTGGACGAGGTGCTGGCTGCGATCATCAGCCCGGCCGGCGAGCTCCGCCCGGACGGGCTGCGCGGCGCCGGCGGCCGGCCGGCCGTGGACGTACGGACGCTGACCCGGGTGCTGTTCGAGCGGCTCGCCGAGCTGCCGCCGGACGCCCCCGAACGGGAGCGGGTCCGGGCCGCCCTGATCGAGGTGAACATCCCGCTGGTCCGCTACGCGGCCACCCGCTTCCGCAGCCGCAGCGAGCCGATGGAGGACGTCGTCCAGGTCGGCACCATCGGCCTGATCAACGCGATCGACCGCTTCGACCCGGAGCGCGGCGTCCAGTTCCCCACCTACGCGCTGCCGACCATCCTCGGCGAGATCAAGCGCTACTTCCGGGACAACGTCCGCACCATGCACGTCCCGCGCCGGCTCCAGGAGCTGTGGGTCCAGGTCAGCAGCGCCATGGAGGAACTGACGGTGCTGAACGGGCGGGCCCCCAAGGTGCCCGAGATCGCCGCCAGCCTGCGGATCCCCGAGGAGGACGTCCGAGCCTGCCTGGACGCCGGACGGGCCTACAACGCGGCGTCCCTGGAGGCCGCGCAGGAGCACGAGGGCGGGCTCGCCCTGCTGGACCGGCTCGGCTACGAGGACTCCGCGCTCGCCGAGGTCGAGCACCGCGACATGGTCCGCCACCTGCTGGTCCAACTCCCCGAGCGGGAACGGCGAATCGTGATGCTGCGGTTCTTCGCCAACCTCACCCAGTCGCAGATCAGCACCGAGCTGGGGATGTCCCAGATGCACGTCTCCCGGCTGCTCTCGCGGATCCTGACCAGGCTTCGCACCGGCAACTCCTGGGAAGAGTGAGATTGCAGCGCGTTACCCCGGCGTGACATCTTGCGACGTTCGGGTTTGCCGTGGATCGTGTTCCGGTATGCAGGGGGTTGGGCCCTCGCCGGGAACCTCCGTGCGACGGCCCCCGTTCAACTGTCAGTCACAAGGGGGTGGGTGCATGTCCGGAGAGCTGGGCACTGCGGAGATCCACGCTGGTCAGGCCAACGGCACCGTGGTTGCCGAGGAGCGGATCCCGCACCAGCGGGCCACGTCCCTCGAAAGGCCCGTCGCCGAGCCGCCCGGCCCCGGAGCTCCGCCCGAGACGCCGCCCGGCTCCGGGCTGGACACCCGGACGCTCTCCCGCTCGCTTTTCCTGCGGCTGGCCGCCCTGGAACCGGGCAGCGCGGAGCACACCTACGTCCGCGACACCCTGATCGAGCTCAACCTGCCACTGGTCCGGTACGCCTCGGCACGCTTCCGCAGCCGCAACGAGCCGATGGAGGACATCGTCCAGGTCGGCACCATCGGCCTGATCAAGGCGATCGACCGCTTCGACCCGGAGCGCGGGGTCGAGTTCCCCACCTTCGCGATGCCGACCGTGGTCGGCGAGATCAAGCGCTTCTTCCGGGACACCAGCTGGTCGGTCCGGGTGCCGCGGCGGCTCCAGGAGCTGCGGCTGGCGCTCACCAAGGCCGGGGACGAGCTGTCGCAGCGGCTGGACCGCTCTCCCACCGTCGCCGAGCTGGCCACCTGCCTGGGCGTCAGCGAGGAGGACGTGGTCGAGGGCCTCGCGGTGGGCAACGCGTACACCGCGAGCTCGCTGGACTCCAGCCCCGGCGAGGAGGACAGCGAGGGGCCGCTGGCCGAGCGGCTCGGCTACGAGGACCTCGCGCTGGAGGGCGTGGAGTACCGGGAGTCGCTCAAGCCCCTGCTGGCCAAGCTGCCGCCGCGCGAACGCCGGATCATCATGCTGCGCTTCTTCGGCAACCTCACCCAGTCGCAGATCGGCGAGGAGATCGGGATCTCCCAGATGCACGTCTCCCGGTTGCTCACCAGGACACTCACCCAGCTCCGCGCGGGGCTGATCAGCGAGGGCTGACCCCTCGCCGGCTCAACCGCCGCCACCGTCCAGCAGGTTGGTCCGCAGTCCGGTCAGCACGTCCTCGTCCAGCCCGAGCCCCTCCCGCCAGAACGCGTCGAAGCCGCTCCAGCCGGCCTCGACCTCCGTGAAGGCCGCGTCCAGGTAGGCGCGGTCGGCCCGGAAGACCGGCAGGAGGAGCTCGGGCTCGCGCATCAGGCCACGGCTGCCGAAGTCGTCCAGCACCCTCGTCACCACCGGGGCGGAACGCTCGTTGGTGAGCAGGTAGTCGGCGAGTACGGTCTCGCGGTCCACGCCCAGGGCGGTCAGCACCAGCGCGGCGGCCCAGCCGGTGCGGTCCTTGCCGGCCGAGCAGTGGAACAGCAGCGGCACCCCGTCCGGCGCGGCCAGCAGCCGCAGCAGGTCGGCGAAGCGCTCCCGGGCCTGCGCGTCGGTGACGAACCAGCGGTAGAGGCCGGTCATCATCGCGGCCGCCCGGCCGCCGCCGAGCAGGGCGCGCTGCTTGCGCGCGCTGCGGTCGGACAGGGCGCTGCGCAGCGTCAGGTGGATGTCGAAGTCCGTTGCCAGTAGCGGAAGATGGTGCAGGGTCACGCTGCCCGGAAGACGGTCCGGGCCGGCCTCGCGAATCTCCTCGGCACTGCGCAGGTCCACCACCCGGCGCAGGCCCAGCGCGTCCAGCGGTCCGAGGTCCTCGGCGACGACGTGGTTCAGGCCATCACTGCGCAGGGCCACTCCGCCGCGGACCGACCGCCCGTCGGTCGTCCGATAACCGCCCAGATCCCGGGCGTTGACCGCGCCGCGCAGGCCGAGACTGCGCCCGACCAGCACCGCTGCGTCCGGCTCCGGGAGTGCATTCCGTGCGTCTCCGATTCGCTCGGACTCGATCTGCCGATCGGTCACCCGCGCGCCTCCATTGCATATTCAGACTGTCACATGGCACAGCGGTGCCCGATATTGCATGAACCTGTCCGTCAGACCGGCGAGATGTGCAAGGGTGTCATGCGCAACGACGACAGTGTAGGTCTCCTGCGGAACCACCTGAGCCGCACACTCGGTAACCAGCTGTAGCACTCGGCTTCCGTTTTTTCATTTTCAATTCATTATTTGCGCGGGCGGTCCAGTTACGGTCACAATCAGCGCCTCCATGGCTTCGCCATGAACGTTGGTAACAGGTTCGCTGCACTCTCGCCCAATTGGTCCCTCGCACAGTCGACCCTCGACCAGGATGGGCGCCGGGCAGCCTGCTGCCCTCGAACAGCTACACGGGCGGGCGAGCGCAGAGCAGCGCTGCGCCGGCCCCAAGGGGAGGATCAACCATGGGTCGAGCGACCCGAAGAGTTGCCGCTTGCGCAGCGGCAGTTCTGCTGGCCAGCGGCCTGCAGATCACCCTGGCCCACGGCGACACCACGCCGCCCAGGATCGACCTCACCGTCCTGGTCATCGACGACGGGGGTCCGTCCGTCGCGGCGATCACCGCCGAGCTGAAGAGCCAGGGGACGCCGTACAAGGTCGTCAGCCTCAATGACCCCAACCGTCCCGTCATCAACGCGGCTTTCCTGAGCGACACGCTGAACGGGCAGCCGCGGGGGAAGTACCAGGGCATCGTGCTGCCCAACGAAAACCCCTTCCCCAACAGCGCCGCCGAGATGACGGCGATCGCGACCTACGAAGCCGCTTTCAACGTGCGGCAGATTGACGCGTACACCTGGGCCAGCCCGGCCGTCGGTCTGAACTACGCGCAGAATCCCGGTTTCGTCGGGACTCTCGACGGATTCCAGGCCGCCACCACCGCGGCCGGAACTTCGGGCCCGTTCGGGTACCTCAAGGGCAGCGTGCCGTTCGAGGACAACGACCCGAACGTCAGTGAGAGCTACGGCTACCTGGCGACCCCGCTCGCCAATCTGCCGTCCGGCGCCTCCTTCGTCCCGCTGGTCGACGCGCAGATACCCAACTCGACCACCCGCGGTTCGCTGGTCGGTGAGTACACCCACGACGGCCGCAAGGAACTGGTCGTCACCTTCGTCTACAACCAGTACCAGCAGCAGTTCCGGCTGCTGGCCCGCGGCATGGTCGACTGGATCACCCAGGGCGTCCACCTCGGCTACGACCGCAACTACTTCGCCACCCACGTGGACGACGTGTTCCTGGCCGACGACCGCTGGTCCACCACGCTGAAGTGCACCCCCGGTGACGTGACCTGCCCACCGGGCACCCCGGGCACGACCAACCCGATCCGGATGACCCCGGACGACGCCAACTACCTCAAGCAGTGGGAGGCCGCCAACAACTTCACGCTGGACATGGTGTTCAACGGCGGCGGCAGCGAGGACTGGAAGGCCGACAACAACACCACGGTCGACCCGACGGCGAACCAGATGATCGCCGACCAGAACAGCTACCGCTGGGTCAACCACACCTACACCCACCCGTACCTGGGCTGCGTCCAGGACGTCAGCGTGGTGCCGTGGCGCTGCACCAAGGACGCCTCGGGCAACACCGTCTGGGTCGACCAGAACACCATCAACACCCAGATCAAGAACAACTTCGACTGGGCCACCAAGAACGGCCTGAACGTCGACCCGCAGGTCCTCGTCACCGGCGAGCACTCCGGTCTGCTGACCGCCCCGCAGGAGACCAGCGACAACCCGAACCTGGCGCCGGCGCTCGCCGCCAACGGCATCAAGTTCACCGGCAGCGACGCCTCCCGGGAGCCCGCCCAGCGGGCCGTCGGCACGTCCACGCTGACCGTGCCGCGGTACCCGATGAACGTCTTCTACAACGCCGGCTCGGCGCAGGAGGAGGCCGACGAGTACAACTGGATCTACACCAGCAAGGCCAACGGCGGCAGCGGCGTCTGCGAGAACAACGCCAACTCCACCTGCCTGCCCGCGCCGCTGGACACCACCACCGGCTACCAGTCGTACATCGTGCCGCTGGAGGCCCGGATCGACCTCGGCCACGTGCTGAGCAACGACCCGCGGCCGCACTTCGTGCACCAGTCGAACCTGTCCGAGGGCCGCATCCTGTACCCGGTGCTGGAGAAGATCCTCGGCACCTACCGCGGGCTGTACGCCGACAACGCCCCGATCGTGAACCTCGGTGAGCGCGAGATCGGCCAGGAGTTCCAGAAGCGCGCGGCCTGGAACAACGCCGTCGCCGCAGGCCAGGTCACCGCGTACAAGATCGGCAACAGCGTCACCGTCAGCGCGCCGGCCGGTGTTCAGGTCCAGGCCACCATGCCGACCGGAACTACTCAGAAGCTGGCCATCGGTTCGACCGCCTTCGGTTCGGCCTATGCCGGTACGCTCTCCGGCTGGGTGTCCCCGGGCGCCCTGCAGAGCAGCGTCGCCCTGCAGCTCCCCTCCGGCAGCGCGCCGGCCGCCCCGGCCGCCGTGGCGCCGAGCATCGCGGCCAAGTCCGTCCCGGCCCCGGCCCCGGCGGACAAGAAGGTCGTGCCGCAGGGTGTCGCCACCCCGGTCCCGGTGGGCCCGAGCGACACCACCCGCAAGCCCGCGAAGTCCCTCGTCCCCGGCAGCGGAACCCCGGTGCCCGGCAAGGGAGTCGTGAGCACCAGCACCGGCCAGGACAACCAGTCCGGCAAGGCCTCTGGGGGGACGGCCTCGCACGGCAGCACCACCGGGCGCCCCGGCAACCGGTAACCCGTACCACCCGCTGGCGGGGGGGGGGGGGGGGCCCCCGCCCCCCCCCCCGCCACGGCTCCCGCTCCGGCCACCCAGGCCGGACAACCGACGCAAGAACAGGAGGGGGGACAGGAGATGCGCGTCACCCTGCTCACCGAGGGGACGTATCCGCACCAGCACGGCGGCGTGAGCGTCTGGTGCGACCAGCTCGTTCAAGGCATGCCGGACGTCGACTTCGACGTCATCGCCGTCACCGGCACCGGCCAGGAGGCACTGGCCTGGGAACTGCCGGCCAACGTACGGTCGGTCACCACCGCGCCGCTGTGGGGCCCTGCCGCGGAGGCCCGTCCGCCGCGCGGCAAGGAGATGCGGCGCTTCCTCAACGCGTACGAGCGCTTCCTGCACTCCATCCTCGACCCGGTCTACACCACCCACTTCGGCACCGAGCTGTACGGCTTCGCCGACCTCGCCCGGCGCGGGCTGCTCAGCCCGGCGCTGCGCAGCGAGCGCGCCCTGCGCACCCTCCAGCACGTGTGGACCCGCGACTACCTGCCCACCGCCGTCTCCCGACCCACCCTGCACGACGCGCTGAACGCCACCGACCTGCTGGAGCACGCCCTGCGGCCGCTCTCGGTCGACCCGCCCACCGACGGCGTCGCCCACGCGGCCAGCGGCGGCCTGGCCACCCTGCCCGGGCTGATCGCCGCCCAGCAGTACGGCGTACCGTTTCTGCTCACCGAGCACGGCATCTACCTGCGCGAGCGCTACCTCGGCTACCGCACCGGCCCCTACCGCTGGCCGGTCAAGGCGCTGCTGCTCGGCTTCTACCGGATGCTCGCCGAGGAGAGCTACCGGCAGGCCGCGCTGGTCACCCCCGGCAACCGGTACAACCGGCGCTGGGAGGAGCGCGGCGGCACGCCGTCCGCCCACATCCGCACCGTCTACAACGGGGTGGACCCGGCCGCCTTCCCGCCGGCCGGGCCCGAGCCCGAGACGCCGACCCTCAGCTGGGCCGGCCGGGTCGACCCGATCAAGGACCTGGAGACGCTGATCCGGGCCTTCGCCATCGTCCACCGTGAGATCCCCGAGGCGCGGCTGCGGCTCTTCGGGGGCACTCCCAAGGGCGGCGAGGCGTACCGGGACGGCTGCATAGCCCTGGCCGCCGAGCTCGGCATAGCCGACTCGGTGGCCTTCGAGGGCCGCGTCGCCGACATCACCGACGCGTACGCGGCGGGCAACGTGGTGATGCTCTCCAGCATCAGCGAGGGCTTCCCGTTCACCCTGATCGAGGCGATGTCCTGCGGCCGCGCGACCGTCTCGACCGACGTCGGCGGCGTGCGCGAGGCCGTCGGCGACACCGGCCTGGTCGTCCCGCCGCGCGAGCCGGAACCGATGGCGGCCGCCGCGATCGAGCTGCTGCGCGACCCCGAACGGCGCGCCCGGCTCGGCGAGGGGGCCCGGCTGCGGGTCATCGAGCAGTTCACGCTCCGCCAGAACATCGACGGCTTCCGGGGCATCTACACCGAGCTCCTCGGCACCTCCCGCTGGATGCCCGGCGGCGTGGTGGCCGTCACCGACGAAGTCCCCAGCCCCGACTGGAACGAGCAGTTGGCCGCCGCCCAGCCCCAGCCGAGCGAGGTGGGCGCGTGAGCGAGCGGAGCGAGCGAACCATGAAGAGGTGCGTGTACCGCGAAGCGGCCGCCGAGCGCAGCGAGGTGGGCGCGTGAGCGAGCGGAGCGAGCGAACCATGAAGAGGTGCGTGTACCGCGAAGCGGCCGCCGAGCGCAGCGAGGTGGGCGCATGAGCGGTCCGATCAGGCTCGTTCCCGACGAGGGCGGCGCCGAGCGGACGATGCAGCTGCGCACCCTGCCGCTGAAGCTCCGCCGCCCCGCCCCGCCCGTCGAGCCCGAGCCCGCGGAGCAGCTCGGCCTCTCCGCCGACCCGCTGGACGAGCTCGCCGAGCGCCTGCGGGACATCTGCGCCGACGCCGTCCACCCGTACGAGATCGCAGCCTTTCTGGAGTCCGACGGCCTCTCCGACGAGCAGGCCGCCCTGCTGTACGGCCGCCCCGACGCGTTCACCGTCGCCGAGGAGCTGTTCGAGAAGGTCGAGCGCCACTACCCCGGCCCGAGCTCCGAGTTCGCCAACCCCTGGCGGGCCGACCCCTGGCGCTGTGTGGTGCGCGGCCTGGTGTTCGCCCTGCCCGGGCTCGGCTACCTGCTCGGCGCCAACCTGTTCGCGACCACCCGGATGCGCTTCGGCCTGCCCTCGGGCATGCTCGCGCTGTCCGTCGCCACCCTGGTCAGCTGGGGCTTCAACCAGGCCCTGGCGCACCGCGCGTACCGCTGGCTGGGCCGGCTGCGCCGCCGGGAGGCCGCGGTCTGCCTGGCCGTCGGCGCGCCGGTCGGCGCGCTGCTCGCCTCGGCGGCGGCGTACGTGGTCGGCGGGCCGCTCGACGCGCTGTGGTTCGCCGCCGGGCAGTCCTGCTACCTGGGCGCGGCCACCGCGCTGCTGGTGCTCGGGCGGGAGAAGTTCCTGCTGCTGGCGCTGGCACCGGCCTCGGTCGGCGCGGGCGTGGTGCTGGCGGTCGACGTCCCGCAGGTGGTCCGTACGGTGGTGCTGCTCGCCTCGGTGGCGCTGGCGGTCGGACTGGCCGTGCGCGAGCTGCTGGTCGCCGCGCGCGGCGGCGAACGGGACGGCGTGGAGCTGAAGCTGGCGGTGAGCCAGGAGCTCCCGCACCTGCTGTTCGGCCTGGCCTGCGGCGCGCTGACGCTGATCGCCGGCCTCGGCGAGACCATCCACCAGGCCGTGCACGCCGCCTCCCACGTCGTGCACACCCCGGCGCAGCTCGTGCACGCCCGTCCTGTGCACGAGGTGAAGACCACCCCGACCGGCCCGGCCATGATCGCGCTGACGCTCAGTCTCGGCCTGGCCGAGTGGCTGCTGTTCCGCTACCGGGCGATGGCCGTGGCCGCGCTGCGCACCAGCCACACCACCGGGCAGTTCACCCGCCGCACCGGCGGGATCCTGCTCGGCTGCCTGTTCATCTACCTCACCACCGTGGCCGCGCTGGACGCCGCCGCGACCGTGCTGTGGCCGGGCGCCCCCTCGCTCGGCGTGCCGCAGCTCGGCGCGATGCTGCTCCTGGGCGGCTCGCTCTGGCTGGCGCTGCTGCTGAACGCCTTCGGGTTCAGCTGGAGCACCGCCCTCATCTGTCTGGCCGCCGCGGTCGCCGAGAGCGCCGGGCTGCTGACCGGTGCGGACCCGATCGTCCTGCAGCTGATCGGCTGCGGGGCGGCCGCACTCGTCCTCACCGCCATCGCCGGGCCCGCGCTCGGCCGCACCACCCAACACCGCTGAAAAGTCCGCCTCAGCCGAGGCACCACCGGCCGACCACCACAGAGCGTCGTGCCGTCCCCGTACATCGAGAAAGCGAATCCCGCATGAGCAGCGTCGCGGTTACCGGAGCCGAGGGCTTCATCGGCTCCCACCTCGTCGAGACCCTGGTCGCCGACGGGCACCACGTCCGCGCGATGGTCCAGTACAACTCCTTCTCCTCCTTCGGCTGGCTGGAGACCCTCTCCGAGGAGGTGCTGGACTCGGTCGAGATCATCCTCGGCGACGTCCGGGACCCGGGCTCGGTCAACGGCCTGGTCAAGGGCACCGAGGCGGTCTACCACCTGGCCGCCCTGATCGCGATCCCGTACTCCTACCGCGCCCCCCACTCGTACGTGGACACCAACGTCACCGGCACCCTGAACGTGCTGGAGGCGGTGCGCCACCTGGAGATCCCGCGCCTGGTGCACACCTCCACCAGCGAGACCTACGGCACCGCGCAGACCGTGCCGATCACCGAGGACCACCCGATCAACACCCAGTCCCCGTACGCCGCCTCCAAGGCCGGCGGGGACCGACTGGCCGACAGCTACCACGCCAGCTTCGAGACCCCGGTCGTCACCCTGCGCCCGTTCAACACCTTCGGCCCGCGCCAGTCGATGCGCGCCGTCATCCCCACCGTGATCGCCCAGGTCGCGGCCGGCCAGACCGAGATCACCCTCGGCGACCTGCGCCCGACCCGCGACTTCATGTTCGTCAAGGACACCGCCAACGCCTTCCGCACGGTCGGCACCGCGCCCGCCGAGACCGTGGTCGGCCGGACCTTCAACGCCGGCACCGGCGGCGAGATCTCGGTCGGCGACCTGGTCACCCTGGTCGGCAAGCTGATGGGCGTGGACCTGGTGGTGAAGGAGGACGAGCAGCGCATCCGTCCGACCAACTCCGAGGTCATGCGCCTGGTCGCGGACGCCACCCGGCTGCGCGAGGCCACCGGCTGGGCGCCGCGGTTCACGCTGGAGCAGGGCTTGGAGCAGACCATCGAGTTCTTCCGCGACCCGGCCAACCTGGCCCGCTACAAGACCGACATCTACAACGTCTGACCCGCCTCGAACGATCATGCTCGTCCTGGTAACCGGGATTCGTGTCCTACAGATCCTTTCCGTGGGGGAAACACCATGCACGCAGTGATCCTGGCCGGCGGTAAGGGCGTCCGCCTCCGCCCGTACACCACCGCGCTTCCCAAGCCGCTCGTCCCGATCGGCGACCAGCACGCGATCCTGGAGATCGTGATGCGCCAGCTCGCCGCCGCGGGCTTCAAGACCGTCACCCTGGCCATCGGCCACCTCGGCCACATCATCCGCGCGTACGTCGGCAACGGCTCCCAGTGGGGCCTGCGGGTCGGCTACGCCGTCGAGGACAGCCCGCTCGGCACCATGGGCCCACTGCTCACCATGCAGGACCGCCTGCCCGAGCACTTCCTGGTGATGAACGGAGACATCCTCACCGACCTGGACTTCGCCGGGGTGCTCAAGCACCACGAGGCATCCGGCGCCCCGCTGACCATCGCCACCTACGCCCGCCAGGTGAAGATCGACTTCGGTGTGCTGACCGCCGACTCCGGCACCATCACCGGCTTCCAGGAGAAGCCCAGCATCGACTACCGCGTCTCGATGGGCGTGTACGGCGTCTCGCGCGCGGCGCTCGCCAAGTACACCCCCGGCCTGCCGCTGGGCTTCGACGAGCTGGTGCTCGACCTGCTGGCCGCCGACACCCCGCCGGCCGCCTACGACTTCGGCGGCTACTGGCTGGACATCGGCCGCCCGGACGACTACGACCGGGCCAACGCCGAGTTCGCCGGCATCCGCCCGGTGCTGATGCCCTTCGAGTCGACCGGCGTCGTGCCGGGCGTCGCGGAGCTGCCGGTCCCGGCCGCCCGCACCGCCGCGGAGGACACGGTCGAGGAGCCCGTCGCCGCGGGTGCCGAGAGTGACGGACGGGCCGCGTGAGGATTCTGCTGCTCGGCGGCGACGGCTTCCTCGGCCGTCACGCCTCCGCCGTCCTGCGGTCGTTGCCCGGGGCCACCGTGCTGACCGCGGGCCGACGGCCCGCCCACGACCTCCGGCTGGACCTGGGCACCGCCCAGGCCGGCCCGCTCGGCGAGGAACTGGCCGCGCTGGCCCCCGACGTGGTGGTCAACTTCGCCGGCGCGGTGGCCGGCAGTGCGGTCAAGCTGGCCGAGGTGAACGCCCGCGGCCCGGCGGTGCTCTGCGAGGCGCTTTCCCTGGGCGCCTCGAAGGCCCGCCTGGTGCACATCGGCTCGGCCGGCGAGTACGGCGTCTGCGCCGAGGGCAGCTCGCTGTCCGAGGAGGCCGACGCCCGCCCGGTCGGCGTGTACGGCGCGACCAAGCTGGCCGGCTCCCTCGCGGTGGCCGGCTCGTCGCTGGACGCGGTGGTGCTGCGGGTGTTCAACCCGGTCGGCCCGGGCGCCCCGGCGGGCTCGCTGCCCGGCCGGCTGGCGGCCGAGCTGCGCCGGGTGCAGCCCGAGGGCGCCGAGGCCGTGGTCACGGTCGGGGACCTCTCCGCCTACCGCGACTTCGTCGACGCCCGGGACATCGCCGACGCGGTCGGTCTGGCGGTCACCGCCGACCGTCCGCTTCCCCGGGTGCTCAACCTCGCCTCCGGGCGGGCCCGTCAGGTCCGGGCGATCGCCGACGGACTGGTCGCGGCGGCCGGCTTCACCGGCCGGATCGACGAGAGCGGCACCGGTTCCGAGCGCTCGGCCGCGGTCTCCTGGCAGCAGGCCGACGTGTCGGCCGCCGCCCGGGAGCTCGGCTGGCGCCCGGCGACGGACCTCGCCGACACCCTGCGCGACCTGTGGCTCAGCACCGCCGAGCACCCCCCGACCCCGGTGGTCGCATGACCGGGACCACCCCCGACGGCCGCCTGCTGGTGCCGCTGTACGTCCACCCCGCGGTGGACCCGGCGGCCTGGCGGGCGGTCGCCGCCGCCGACCCCGCCCGGATCGCCGCCGTGGTGCTCAACCTCGCGGACGGTCCGGGCGAGGTGCCGGACAACGTCTTCGCCGAGGCCGCCGAGGAACTCCGCGCGGCCGGCCTGCCGTTGGTCGGCTACACCGACACCGACTACGGCCGCAGGTCGCACGCGGCCGTGGTCGCGGACATCCTGACGTACCGTCAGCGCCACGGCATCACCGGCGTGTACCTCGACCAGGTCGCCACCCACCCGGGCGCGTTGCCGCACTACCGGCGACTGGCGACAGCCGCCCGGGCGGCCGGCTGCGGCACCGTGGTGTTCGGCCATGGCGAGCACCCGGACCCCGGCTACGCCGAGGTCGGCCTGGCCGACCTGTTGGTCACCTTCGAGGGCGACTGGGACACCTACCGCACCATGACGCTGCCGCTGTGGACCGGCCGTCACGCGGCCTCGCGCTTCTGCCACCTGGTCTACGACGTCCCGGTCGACGCCGCCCTGGACGCCTCCGCACTGATCGCCGCCCGGCGCGCGGGCGTCGGCTGCGCCGTACCCGGCGCCGGCGAGAACCCGTGGCGCACCCTGCCGTACGGTCTGACTGCCGCTGAACTGACCTGACCCGATCCGGAGTTCGACTACCGTGAACCGCCGTACCCGGCTCCTGCCGGCCGCCCTGGCCCTCGCCACCGCCACCGCCCTGCTGGTCAGCTCGTGCAGCAGCTCCGGTTCGGAGGACGACCAGGACTCGGCCGACGGCAGCCCGAGCAACTCTCCCGCGGCCACCGCGCCGAGCACCCCCGGCACCCCGTCCGCCACGGACACCCCGGGCACCCCCGGCACCACCGGTGGGACCACGGCCCCGGGCACACCCGGCGCCACCACCGCTCCCGCCACCCCGCCGGGGAGCAGCACCCCGCCCGGCACCACCGCCCCGGCCCCGGCCGGCGCCCGCTGGCAGCCCACCCCGGGCCTGGCCTGGCAGTGGCAGCTGGGCGGCACCGTGGACCAGTCGGTGGACGTCCCGGTCTACGACATCGACGGCTTCGAGAACGACGCCTCGGTGGTGGCCGCGCTGCACGCCAAGGGCCGCAAGGTGATCTGCTACATCAACGCCGGGTCCTGGGAGGACTTCCGCCCCGACTCCAACGCCTTCGCCAAGGCCCTGCAGGGCTCGGACACCGGCTGGAAGGGCGAGAAGTGGTTCGACATCCGCAAGCTCGACCAGCTGAAGCCGCTGATGGCGGCCCGTTTCGACATGTGCAGGAGCAAGGGCTTCGACGCCATCGAGCCGGACACCATCGAGGCCTACAACCAGAACAGCGGCTTCCCGCTGACCCCCGACGACCAGCTCGCGTACAACCGCATGCTGGCCCAGCTCGCGCACGAGCGCGGCCTGGCCATCGGCCTGAAGAACGACCTGGACCAGATCCCCGCGCTGCTGCCGGACTTCGACTTCGCGGTCAACGAGCAGTGCTCGCAGTACGACGAGTGCGACCGCGTCTCACCCTTCATCAAGGCGGGCAAGGCGGTGTTCCACGTCGAGTACAAACTCGACACGGACCAGTTCTGCGCCAAGACCAAGGCGCTGGGCTTCAGTTCGATGCAGAAGAAGCTCGACCTCGACGCCTGGCGCAAGCCCTGCTAGGGCCTGTGCTTCCCGTCGCGCGGGTGACCCGGACCAGGGCCACCCGCGCGAGGGTCACTTGACCGCGAGCCAGACGACGGCGCCCAGGACGACCAGGGCGACGACGGCGACCAGCGCGATCACGCCGGTGCGACTCTTGTTGTTGGTGCTGCCGTAGGTGGAGACGGAGCCCGGTGCCTGGCGCGCCGGGCTCTCGTCGACGAACGCCCGGAACATCTGGGTGCTACCGGCGGGGTCGTAGTCGTTGTCAGCCATGGCACGGACTCTAACGAATCAGCCCACCTCAGGCACACCCCGGACCCCTCCTCCGGCGGCCGCACCACTCCCCCGTGCGACGGACGGGTGAACAGCGCGCGACTCCCGGAATTCGCTGCCGGGCAGTCGGGTTGACTGCGGACATGACCGGAAACCACAGCCGGGTCCGCCTCGGCAACTCCGACCTGTCCGTCTACCCGCTCGCCCTCGGCGGCAACGTCTTCGGCTGGACGGCCGACGAACAGCAGTCCTTCGCCGTACTGGACGCCTACGCGGCCGCCGGCGGCAACTTCCTCGACACCGCCGACGCCTACTCCGCCTGGGCCCCGGGCAACACCGGCGGCGAGTCCGAGACCGTCATCGGCGACTGGTTGCGCAGCCGCGGCAACCGCGACGACATCGTGATCGCCACCAAGGTCGGCTTGCACCCCGACGCGAAGGGGCTGGGCGCGGCCAACATCAAGGCCTCCGCCGAGGCCTCGCTGCGCCGCCTGGGCGTGGAGCGGATCGACCTGTACTACACCCACCGGGACGACGGGACCCCGGTCGAGGAGTTCGTCACCGCGCTGGACGGGCTGGTCCGCGAGGGCAAGGTCCGGGCGGTCGCCGCCTCCAACATCTCCGCCGAGCGGCTGGCCGAGTCGCTGGCCTTCGCCGAGCGCGAGGGCCTGGCCAAGTACGTCGCGGTCCAGCCGCACTACAACCTGGTTTCCCGTGGAACATTCGAGGGCCCGCTGGCCGACGTGGTCGCCGAGCACGGCCTCGCCACCGTCCCGTACTACGCGCTCGCCTCGGGCTTCCTGACCGGCAAGTACCGCCCCGGCGGCCCGAACGTGGACAGCGCCCGTGCCGAGGGCGCCGCCCGCTACCTGGCCGAGCCGCGCGGCCCCAAGGTGCTGGAGGCGCTGGACTCGGTCGCCGCCGAGCACGACGCGGCCCCCGCCTCCGTCGCCCTGGCCTGGCTCGCCGCCCGCCCGACGGTCGCCGCCCCGATCGCCAGCGCCCGCACCGTCGACCAGCTGCCCCCGCTGCTGGCCGCCACCGAGCTGAAGCTCACCCCGGAGCAGACCGCCCTGCTGGACGCCGCCTCCCGGTGAACACGACCGGGCCCCCGACAGCGGAGCGCCGTCGGGGGCCCGGGGCCGTGTCCCGGGGCTACGGCCGCCCGAAGTGGGTCGGGTAGTAGCCCGAGTCGAGCGTCGATATCCGGACGGTCTTGCCCGGCCGGGGCGCCTCCACGAACGTGCCGCCGCCCAGGTAGATCCCCACGTGGTGGATTCCCGAGGCCCGGCCGCTGTCCGACCAGAACACCAGGTCACCGCGGCGCAGCTGCCCCGCGCTGATCGGCGTGGTCGCCGCGTACTGGTCGTCGGCCACCCGCGGCAGGCTTATCCCGCTGCGCCGGTAGGCCTGTTGGACCAGCCCGGAGCAGTCGTAGCCGGACGGGCCGTTGCCGCCCCAGAGGTACGGCTTGCCCAGCTGGGCGAGCGCGTAGCCGATGGCCGCCTCCGTGCTCCCGGAGGACGCCGTGGCGTCCGAGGACGGCCGGCTGGGAGCCGGGGCCGAACCGTCGCCGGACTGCCCGGTGCGGCTGGCGTAGACGTCGTAGTGGCCGGTCCAACGCCACTCACCACTGCCGTTCTTGAACCAGTACTTCGAACCGTCCCAGCCCTGGCTCAGCCCCCAGGAGGAGGCCGAGCCGTTCGAGACGGCCTTGGCCGCGGAGCCGCCGGAACCGCTGGGACCGGCGGAACCTCCGCCGGACTGCCCGGTGCGGCTGGCGTAGACGTCGTAGTGGCCGGTCCAGCGCCACTCACCACTGCCGTTCTTGAACCAGTACTTCGAACCGTCCCAGCCCTGCTTGCCGGCCGCGGCGTGCGCGGACCCGGCACCGGCCGTCAGGCCGACCACGCCGGCGCCCGCCAGCACGGTGGTGGTCAGGCAGGTGCTTCGCACGGCGCGGTGTATTCGGCCGCCGCCGGGCGCCGCCGCGGCGCGGGCGGTGCGCGGCCGGCCCGCGCAGTTCGGGCAGCCGCAACCCGTCATCGCGGGGATGCTGCCGAGGCGCTCCTCGAAGCCGATCAGACCGGGATCCGCGTCGAGGTCGACGTCGGGATCGGCGTACGCGCCGGTGGCTATCCTCATGCGGGTCGTCCTTCCTTCCGCCCGGCCCGGGCGGCCGGGGGCGGTACCGAGGCGGCCACTCCGGCCGGGGCGACGAAGGCGACCAGCAACTGCTCCATCAACGCGCTGCGGGCGGCCTCGTCCAGTTCGTGCGCGGTCGCGCGCTCCAGCCGTCGGACGGCCAGTGCCGCCGCCTCGACCGCGTCGTCGACCATGACGGTCCGCAGGCCCGCGTCCAGGTCGGCCAGTCGGCGCCGGCGCATCGACTCGGAGACCTCGGGCGCGTAGTCCAGCGCCAGCGGCTGCACCGAGTAGACCTCCAGGCCGGCCGGGGCGGCCTCGGCGGCCAGCGCACGGGTCATCTCACCGGCGAACCACTGCCCGTCGCGCAGCGCGGGCCCGGGCGCCGCGTTGCTGTCGCACGGCAGGGTGGACGCGGTGCGGGTGAGCACCGCCTGGACCTGCTCGCGCAGGTAGCGCTCGTGGTCCTCGATCGCCATCAGCGCCCGCGCGGTGTCCTTGACCCGCCAGACGATCAGCAGTCGGACGACGATCGGGGTGCCGGTGCGGTCGACCACCTTGACCGGCTCGCTGCGCCAGTGCCGCAGCCGCACGTCCACCCGGCGGCGGCGCAGCAGCGGGTTGACCCACACCAGCCCGGTCCTGCGCACCGTGCCCCGGTAGCGGCCCCAGCGGGTCAGCACCCGGGTCTCGCCGCCCGCGTTCGCCAGCAGGCCGGCGAGCACGAACACCACCAGCAGGCCGACCGCGCTGACCACGGCGATCGCCTGGGCGTCCACCTCGGCCCGGCCGCTCTCCTCGGCGGCGGAGCCGCGCAGTTCGGGCAGCGCGTCCCAGTGCGGGATGACCCCGGTGCGCAGCAGCACGTACGCCACACCGGCCAGGCCCAGCAGGGCCACCAGCAGGGCGACCCAGCCGGGCAGGGTGGTGGCGTTGTGCTCGCGCAGCGTCTGGTCGGCCCGCGGGGGGCGCCGCGAGGTGGCGGCGGCGGGCGCGCCGGCGACGACCTCGGGGAGTTCGACGGTCTCCGGGACGGCCACCTTCAGCGGATCCCGCAGGTCGGCCGGGCTGGCGGGGGACAAACCGCTGGCAGGGGACGGCCCGGGGACGACGGCCAGCGCAGTGGTCGCCGGTCCGCCGTCGGCCGGGAGGAGGACCGGCTTGGCGGCCTTGGCCGCTTTGACGGTCGAGACCCTGTCCAGCGGGCCGGCGCCGGGAGTGGAACGTTCCGGCAAGGCCGGAGGCAGCGCCTCGGGCAGGCTGTCGGGTCGCTGCGAAGAATCGCGGGTGACGTCCATGCACGGATCCTCTGGGTCGGTGTGTCGCGCAACGGGCGGCCCGGATCTGACGGGCAGTGCCGGAATCAGGCTAAGTTCATACGTCATCAAATGCGACATTTAAGCGGAGGTGTGTCGACATTTCCTGACGAATCGTCCAAAGCCGACCTGACGCGCGGACACATGAGTGAGTGAAGCGTGGGGCACCCCGGCCGGAGGCCGGGGGAGAGCTGGGCGCACGAGTGGGGTCGGGACGGTCCGGCGCAGGTCAGCGCCGTCGGGCACCCGGCCCGCGGGCGAACACCCGACGGGTGATCAGCCCCAGTCCGGTGAGTGTCAGCAGCACCCCGGCGAGCGCGCCGTGCCGGCCGGCCTCCCGGGACTGACCGACGGGCCCCTGCGCGGCCTCGGTCGACGCGGCCTCGGTCGGCGCGGCCTCGGTCGACGCGGCCTCGGTCGGCGGCACGGGCAGCGGCCGGGCTCTGGACCCGCCCGCCTCGGGCTCGCCCTGGTCAGCGGCCGGCCGGGGCTCGGCGGCCGCGGTGGCCGCGGTGGCCGCCGGGGTCCCGACCACCGGCGGGACGGCCGGCGGCACGGTGACCGGCAGCAGCCCCAGCAAGACCGGCGCGAGCACCGGTGCCGCCGCACTGGGGCTCGGGCTCGGGCTCGGCACAACGGGCTTCGCCGAAGCTGGAGTTGCGGCGCCGGACACCGCCGGGACGGACGCGCTCGGACCGGCCGCCGCGGCGGCGACCCGCACCCGCACCTGGTCCGCCGACGTCCCGTTCCCCGCCAGGTCGGTCGCCGTGGCGGTCAGCCACTGCTCCCCGTCCGTCAGATCCCGGTTGGCGGTGCAGGTCCAACTCCCGTCCAGCGCCACCACCGCCCCGCACAGCACCGTGCGGTCGCCCGAACCCGCCGCCCCCGCCCGCGTCGTGACCAGCACGTTGGATCCCGGCTCGGCCCGCCCGCTGAGCTTCGGCCGGCCGGCCTTCAGCACCTCCCCCGCAGCCGGCGAGACGAGCACCGGCTTGGCCGGCGGCACGGTGTCGACGACCAGCGTGACCGTCTGCCCCACCGTCCGGTTCCCCGCCGCGTCGACGGCGGCCGGGGCGAGTTGGTGGCTCCCGTCCGCCAGGTTCTCGACCGGCAGGCAGGACCACGCGCCGTCCGACCGGACCGCGCTGCTGCACAGTTCGGTGGAGGTGGACCGGTCGGTGACCGAGACCGTGCTGCCGGCCTCGCCGGTGCCGGTGAGCTGGAGCCCCGGGTCGTTGGTGTAGGCGGGGAGGGTGAGCACCGGCGCGGCCGGTGGGGTGGTCTTCACGGTGACCTTGACGGCCTCGCCGCGCAGCACCACCCCTCCGCTGGTGGTCTCCACCGGGGTGAGGCTGTGCGGGCCGGCCGGGAGCGCGCCGCCCGGGCGGCAGGACCAGCTGCCGCCGCGCTCGACCCGGGCCTTGCAGAGCGGTCGGTCGCCGTCCCGGATCTCCACCGAGGCGCCGGCCACCGCACCCTCGCCGCGGATCTGCGGGCGGGCGTCGGCCAGCACGGCGCCGTCGACCGGCTCGGCGACCTCGGGCCGCGCGGCGCCGACGGTCAGCTTGATCCGCTGGTCGGAGACCTGCCCGGAGTCGGCGAACCCGCCGGAGGGGACGAGTTGGCTGGTGTCACGGCCGATCCGCAGCCGGGCCCAGGTCTCGCCAGGGGCGGCGCCGGGCGGCACGGTCCACTCCAGGGTCGCGGTGTCGGCGCCGGCCCGGACCTCGGTCTGCACCCGCTCGGTGGGGTCGAACCGGCCGCTGTGGTCGAAGTCGATCCAGCCGGCCAGGGTCGCGGGCTGGTCGCTCACCGCGACCGGGACGGTGACCCGGTAGTAGTGGCCGATCGCGGCCTCGGCGGGGAAGCCGATCGACGGGTCGGCGCCCCGGTACTCGCCGCGGCCGGGCTGCCGCTCGGGAGGCGGCGGGGCGGCGTACGGGCCGGCGAAGGGGTTGGCGCGCCGGGCGGTCCCGTGGTCGAGCCGGACCAGCGGCTCGTCGTCCGTGGCGGCGCTGCCGACCCGGCCGCGGCCGCGCCGGGACGGGGTGACGGCGTCGGCGCCCAGGAAGAGGTCGGAGACCACGTGCGAGGCGTTGCCGTAGGCCTGGGGCGCGGTGCCGAGGTCCTCGTCCACGGTGACGGTGTAGGCCTGGCGCAGGACGGGCGGGGCGGTGGTGCTCCCGGCCCGGGCGGTGGAGCGCTGCTCGACCCGGAACACCGCGGTGCGGAAGGTCCCGGCGAGCTCCAGGGTGCCCTCGGCGGCGGATCCGGCCGCGCCGTCGGTGGAGCCGTCGGCGCCGCGGGGGGCGAGGGAGTTGCCGTCGACCGTCCAACCGGGCCAGTCGGTGCGGTCGACCAGGGTGGGGGCGGCGGGCGAGCCGCCGGTGAGGGTCAGCCGGGCCGCGGTACTGGTGGTGCCGGATTTCCCGGTGGCGACCGCGGCCAGTCCGCTGAGGTGCAGCCGGGGATTGCGGACCGGTCGGGAGAAACCCAATCGGAGGGTTCCGACGGTGCGCCAGGAACCGTCCGTCTGCGGATGGTCCGGGACGGGGCCGAAGGTCTGTGCCGGATCCCCCGGACGCATTCCGTCCGTGTACAGCGTGGCGGAATGCCCCCCTCCGGAACGGTCCGCCAATTGACCCGACTCGGCGGTGACGACGGAACCGGGCGCGGGCGCGAAATCGAACTGGACGGAGAGCCCGGACGGCAGGACCGCCCGGCGCTCGCCCGACCAGGCGTCAGGAGACTGCTGGGCCACCGAGAACGGGGCGTTCAGACCGGGCAGCAGCCCGGCCGCGAGAACGGCCAGGGCGGCAGCTGTGCGGGGAAACCGTCGACTCATCCGGCTCTCCTTCACGGTCGGCTGCCGGGTAGCGGGCAGTCCGGGCACAAGATCCGACAAAAACGGAATCACGACCCCGGACCGGCCATACCGCGACACCTGTGCTTCCGGCCGTGTCCCACCCGTTTGGCAGCCCTCCGGGCGGCAGGACGGGATGCGGCCGAAAGGGCCGCATTTCATCCCTTGGGCGACTACGGGTCCCACCCGAACGGCCTGACCCGACCGGAATGGGAAATCCCGGCCGGCCCGGCGGACGCCGACGTCCGGTACCTGACCATTCGTCGAGGGGCTCTGTTCGAATTACCCGCCCGCTCAGTAGAGTCGGGCCCCGTGACTATGGACCCCGTACTCGTCAAGCGCAGTTTCGCGGTCGTGGAACCGCACGGCCCGGCCGTCGCCGAATACTTCTACCGGCATCTGTTCGAGCACGATCCCGGTGTCCGCGGCCTCTTCGCCGAGCACCTGGACGAACAGCGGGACCGGCTGTTCGCCGCGCTCGGCGCGCTCGTCACCCACCTGGAGGACACCGACACCGTGCTCGGGCTGCTCCGCGACCTCGGCGCGCGGCACGCCCGGTACGGCGCGCTGGTCGAGCACTTCCCGGCCGTCGGCGCGAGCCTGCTCGCCACCCTGGCGCACTACGCCGGGGACGCCTGGACCGAGGAGACCGAGGCCGCCTGGACCGCCGTCCACGCGGTGGTCAGCGACACCATGGGCGCGGCGCTCACCGAAGCCCGGCCGGCCTAGCCGGGAGCGGCCCGGTGCCCTACGACCCCGCGGTCATCCGCGCCAGCTTCGCCGTCGTCGAGCGCCGCGCCGACCACCTGACCACCTTCTTCTACACCCACCTGTTCAGCCACAACCCCGGGCTGCGCCCGCTCTTCCCCGACCGGCTGCACGAGCAGCGGGACCGGCTGTTCGCCGCGCTCACCCGGATCGTGCTGCGGCTGGACGAGCCCGGGCGGCTCACCGAGTACCTGCGGGCGCTCGGACGCGACCACCGCAAGTTCCAGGCCGCGCCCGAGCACTACCCGGCGGTCGGAGCCAGCCTGATCGCCGCGCTGCGACAGTGCTCCGGCCACTCCTGGACGCCGGAGACCGAGAAGGCCTGGACCGAGGCCTACACCGTGATCGCCCAGGTGATGACCGAGGCCGCCGCCGACCTCCCGGAGCACCACCCGGCCTGGTGGGAGGCCGAGGTCGCCTCCCGCCGCCGGGCCGCGGCCGACCTGGTCGTGCTCACCCTGGCCCCGATGCGTCCGTACCCCTTCACCGCCGGCCAGTACGTCACGCTCAGCAGCCCCCGGATGCCCCGGGTCTGGCGGCCGTACTCGCTGGCCAACGCGCCGCGCCCGGACGGCAGCCTGGAGCTGCACGTACGGCGGGTGCCCGGCGGGCAGCTGAGTCCCGTCCTGGTGGAGGACGTGATGCCCGGCGAGCTGCTGCGGCTCGGGCCGCCGCTCGGCGACGCGGTGCTCGCCCCGGCCTCGGACCGGCCGCTGCTGCTGGTGGCCGGGGGCAGCGGCTGGGGACAGACCAAGGCGCTGGTGGAGCAGCTCGCCGCCGAACAGCCGGAGCGCACGGCCACCGTCCTGCTGGCGGCCCGCTCGGCGGCCGGGCAGTACGACCTCGACACGGTACGGCGGCTGCTCGCCCGCAATCCGCGGCTACGGGTGCTGACCGCCGCCCCCGACCTCTGCGCCGGCCCGGAGGGTGCCACCGCGCTGCTGCGGGAGACGCTGCTCGGGCACGGCGACTTCACCGACTGGGAGGCCCACCTCAGCGGCCCGCCGGAGCTGGTCGCCGAGCTCACCGACCTGCTGCTCGCGCTGGGCGCCGACCCCCGGCTGGTCAAGCACGACCCGGCGCCGGTGACCTTCAACCGGAACCGTCCGCTGACCAGCTCGGACTGGTTCCTGGACCACCGGGACGTGCCGTGGATCAACCGGACCGAGCTGGAGTGACCGGCGCCGTGGAACGAAGAAGCCCCCGGCCGGTGGCCGGGGGCTTCTCGCTGGTGCGCTCAGCAGGATTCGAACCTGCAACCTCTTGATCCGTAGTCAAGTGCTCTATCCGTTGAGCTATGAGCGCAAGGAACGGGCGAACCCGATCTTGCGGAGTTTGGTGCGCTCAGCAGGATTCGAACCTGCAACCTCTTGATCCGTAGTCAAGTGCTCTATCCGTTGAGCTATGAGCGCTCGCCCTGGTGAACGTTGTCCCCGGGGCGTTGCGGGGACAACATTACATGACCTGCGACGTAGGACGAAATCGATTGATCCGGCCCCTCCGGGCCGGGCGACGAGCACGCCCCGGACATGCGAAGAGCCCCGCCGACAAGATCGTCGACGGGGCTCCCGGCTGCGGAGGCTGAGGGATTTGAACCCTCGATCAGGAATAACCCCGAAACCGCATTAGCAGTGCGGCGCCATAGACCGGACTAGGCGAAGCCTCCCCACGTGGACCGTGCCCGCGTGAGCGGACCCGTTCCGTGTGTCAGTGATGATGCCACAACCCTGGGGTTCGGCACCAACCACCGCCAACGTTACTAGGCGGGTCGTCCCCGCCGCAAAGAAGAATGAGATACTGCCGACTCCGGAGGAGCTGCCCTGAGCCGAGGAGACCTGTCGACGTGAGCAGCAGGCCGATCCGAGGCGCTGCTCGCCTCGCCGCCATACTCGACGCCCTGCCCGACGCGTTGTTGCTGGTGAACAGCAACGGCACCGTCGTGGACGCCAACAGCGCTGCCGTCCAGGCGCTGCAGGCGCCGGGCACCTCACTGGTCGGCATGGGCGTGCTGGGGCTGCTGCCCGAGTTCGACCCCAGCCGGATCCCCGGCTCGATGCGCCCGGCCACCCGCGACGGCGACGCCCTGGACCGTCCGGTCCGGATGACCGCCCACCGCACCGACGGCACCACCTTCCCCGTCGAGGTCTCCGGCAACGACTTCGCCGACGACGACGGCTACGCGCGTTCCCCGCTCGCGCCGTACGACCCGTACGGCGAGGGCTCGCGCCCGCCGTCCTCCTCCGATCTGCTCCTGCTGCTGGTCCGCGACCTCTCCGGCCGGCTCGGCGTCGAGGCCGAGCTGCGCCGCCAGCACAAGCAGACCGAGATGATCCTGCGGGCCGCCGCCGAGGGCGTGCTCGGCGTGGACCTCGAAGGCCGCTGCGTGCTGGTCAACCCGGCCGCCGCGCACATCCTGGAGTACCGGGCGAGCGAGCTGGGCGGGCGCGAGCTGCACCCGCTGATCCAGCACTCCCGGGCCGACGGCACCCCGCTGGCGCTGGAGGAGTCCGCTCTGCTGGACACCCTGACCTCCGGGCGCAAGCACCGGGTGCGCGGCACCGTGCTGTGGCGCAAGGACGGCCGTCCGGTCACCGTCGACCTCACCACCGCCCCGGTCCGGGACGGTGACCAGCTGGTCGGCGCGGTGATGACCTTCACCGACCGCAGCCGCGAGCTCGCCCTGATCGCCCGCAACGAGCATCTCACCGCCGTCCTGGAGAGCGAGCTCGGCGGCGCGCTGACCGCGCTGAACCAGCGGCTGGACGCGCTCGCCGCCGACCCGGCCGGGCAGCTCTGGCCGGAGGCCAACTGGACCCTGCGCCGGCTCGCCGACGAGTGCCGCCGCTTCGGCAAGCTGATCGACGGCGTGCTCGAACACCAGCGCTCCGAGGCCGGCGAGAGCGGCCCCGCGGAGAGCAAGGACGCCAAGGCCGACAAGGACTCGAAGGACGGCAAGAGCGGACGGAAGGCCGCGAAGCGGGTGCCGGTCGGCCTGGACGAGGTGGTCCGCCGGGCCGTCGAGGAGGCCGGCGGGCTGGTCGGCCCCGGCCGGGTGCGCTTCTCGGTGCACGCCGCCGCGGTCGAGGTGATCGCCGACGAGCGGCGGCTCGCCCAGGCGCTGGCGCACCTGGTCGCCGACGTCAGCGGCGTCGGCCTGTCGCTGGACGCCCCCACCTCCTCCTCCCCCGGCCTCTCCGTTCCCGGGCTGGGCGGCCCGACCTCGCCGGTCTCGGCCCCCGAACCGCCGACCGTGGTGCTGGCCGCCGCCCAGCGCGGGGAGGTCGCCCGGGTGGAGATCCGCGGCCCCGGCATCGGCGGCAGCCCCGTCCACCTGCCGATAGCCCGCGCGGTGGTCGAGCGCCACGGTGGCGTCCTCCAGCCGCACGAGCTGCCCGGGAAGGCCGGGACCACCTACGTCGTCGAGCTGCCGCTGGACCCGGCCGCCGCGAAGGCCGCCGCCGAGCGCGCCGCCGCCGAGGGCCGCTCGGACCGGCCCAAGGAGACCGACAGCGCCGTCCTGCCCGCACTGCCGGGCATCCCGCAGCTGCCCAGCAGCGACGAGGCGGCCGAGGCGGCCCCCACCGCCGCTCCCGCTCCCCGGCAGCCCGGCGACGAGGCCCCGGAGCCTGAGCAGGCGCCCGCCGAGGAGCCACCGGCCGAGCGACGCGGTCGCCGCGGCAGGCCCGCCCTCGAGGAGCAGGCCCCCGCTGCGCCGACCGACCCTGCGGCCACCACCGCCCCGGCCGTCCCGGCCGACCAGTGGCCGAACGCCCCCGCCCGGGTCGAGCGGGCCGTCCCCGAGCAGTGGAACGGCACCGGCAACGACCCCGCGTACGGTCGCCAGGGCCTGGCCGGCCCGAACGCGCGGCAGAGCGACCCGTGGGGCACGGACGACGGCCGCTCCGGCCCCGCCTACGCCGTGCCGGTCGAGGGCGGACGCCCGCAGCAGAGCCGACCCGGCGGCCGCGAGCCGCTCGCGCTCGGCCCCGCGCCCTCGGACGCCCCCGCGCAGTCGGCCACGGCCCCCGCCGAGGACGGCGGCGAGAACAAGCTCCGCCGGCGCCGCGCCCTGCCCTCCGCCGAGGACTCCTCGGGCGGCTTCGCGCTGCCCGGGATCACCGACGCCCCGGTGTACCCGGGCCTGGAGCACGCCCTGCCCGCCGGTCCCGCGCCCGCCCCGGCCGAGCCCGCCGCCGCGCCGACCGGCCGCCGCCGCCGGCTCTCCGTGCCGCCCGGTCCCGCGCCGGAGAACGCTGCTGACCAGGACTCCCAGAACGCCCAGGGCGCTCAGAACACCCAGGGCACCCAGGGCGCTCAGGGTCCCGGCACCGCGCTGGAGCCCGCCCGGCCCGCACTGCCCGCCGCCGAGGACCAGAGCGCCCCGCGCCCGGTCGGCAGCGGCCTGGCCGAGCTCGCCCCGCCGCGCCCGCTCGTCACCCCGCCGGTGCCCGCCGTCCCGCCGCAGCCGCCCGTACCGGCCGAGGCCCGGACCGCGCCGCGCCCGATGGCCGAGCTTCCGCCCGCCGACGGGGCGTCCTCGACCGAGCAGCCGCAGGCCACGGCCGGTGAGCTGGCCAACGCCCGCCGACTGCTGGTCTGGCCCGAGCCCGACCCGGCCACCAACCAGGCCCTCCAGGCCCGCGGCTACCAGCCGGTGATCGTCCGCTCCCGCGAGGAGGTGGACGCCCAGGTCGCCGGCTTCCCGGCGGCGCTCTTCGTCGACCCGCTGACCGGCCCGATCACCCGCACCGCACTGCAGTCGCTGCGCACCGCGGCGCTCAACAACCGGGTCCCGGTGCTGGTCACCGCCGGCCTCGGCCAGGCCACCCGGGACGCCGCGTACGGCGCCGACCCGGCCGTGCTGCTGCGCGCCCTCGCGCCGCGCGACGGCGAGCACCACGCCCCGCGCGTGCTGCTGGTCGAGGGCGACCCGGACATCGCCGCCGCCATGATCAGCAGCCTGGAGCGGCGCGGCATGCACGTCGAGCACGCGACGGACGAGAACGACGCGGTCGCCCGGGCCGCCAGCGTGCAGCCCAACCTGGTGGTGATGGACCTGTTCCAGATCCGCCGCCGGCGGGTCGGCCTGCTGGACTGGCTGCGCGCCAACGACCGACTGCACCGCACCCCGCTGGTGGTCTACACCTCGGTGGACCTCGACCCGCGCGAACTGCCCCGGCTGCGCACCGGCGAGACGGTGCTGTTCCTCGCCGAGCGCTCGACCAGCGAGGACGTCCAGTCCCGGATCGTCGACCTGCTCGGACGGATGGGCGCGATGGGCGAGGCGGGCGTCGCCGCCGCGGGCTGAGCACGGCGCGGGCCGGCCACCCCGATCGGGGTGGCCGGCCCTCGCCGTCGCGCCTCGCTACTCCTTGCCGAGCACCGTGACGTCCAGTTCGTCGGCCGCGTAGCCGGCCCGGATCACCTTCTTGTCGAACTTGCCGACCGAGGTCTTCGGCACCGACTCGACGATCGCCCAGCGCTCCGGCAGCTCCCAGGAGGCGACCCGCTCGGCCAGGAAGGCCCGGAGCTCCTTCGGTCCGACGGTCGCGCCGGGGCGCAGCACGACGGTGGCCAGCGGGCGCTCGCCCCACTTCTCGTCCGGGACGGCGACCACGGCGGCCTCGGCCACCTCGGGGTGGGCCATCAGCTGGTTCTCCAGGTGCACCGAGGAGATCCACTCACCACCGGACTTGATCACGTCCTTGGCCCGGTCGGTGAGGGTCAGGTAGCCGTCGGCGGTGATGGTGCCCACGTCGCCGGTGCGCAGCCAGCCGTCCTCGGAGAACTTGTCGTCCGGGCGGACCGGGTCCTGCCCGGCGCCGCCGTAGTACGCCCCGGCGATCCACGGGCCGCGCACCTCCAGCTCGCCCGCGGCGACGCCGTCGTGCGGCATCCGCTCACCGCCCGGGCCGATCAGCCGGGCCTCGACGGAGGCCGGGAAGATGCCCTGGGTGATCCGGTACGGCCACTCCTCCTCGGGAGTGAGGCCGCCCGGCGGCTGGGCGAAGGAGCCGAGCGGGGAGGTCTCGGTCATGCCCCAGGCGTGCAGCACCCGGATGCCGTGGCGCTCGTCGAAGGCCTTCATCAGCGAGGGCGGGCAGGCGCTGCCGCCGATGACGACCATCCGCAGGCTGGACGTGTCGTAGTCGCCCGCGTCCAGCTCGTCCAGCAGGCCGCTCCAGATGGTGGGGACGGCGGCGCTGACGGTGGGGCGGACGGCGGCGATCATCTCGGCCATCGGCTTGGGCTGGAGGAAACGATCCGGCATGAGCAGGTTGGCGCCGGACATGAAGGCGGCGTGCGGGATGCCCCAGGCGTTCACGTGGAACATCGGGACCACCGGCAGCGCGGTGTCGCGCGGGGTGAAGGCGAAGTTGTCGCCGGTGTTGACCTGCATGCAGTGCAGGTAGATCGAGCGGTGGCTGTAGAGCACGCCCTTCGGGTCCCCGGTGGTGCCCGAGGTGTAGCAGAGCACGGCGGCCTGGCGCTCGTCGATGTCCCGCTGCCACGGGTAGTCGACGGGCCGGTCGGCGATCAGCTCCTCGTAGTCGTGCACGCCGCCCGTGAAGCCGGCCAGCAGCGAGCGGTCGCCGGGGCCGGCCACCACGACGTGCTTGAGCGTGGGCGCGAGCTCCGGCAGCACGGCGGCGAGCAGCGGCAGCACGCTGCCGTTGACGATGATCACGCGGTCGGCGGCGTGGTTGACGATGAACGACAGCTGGTGGCCGGCCAGCCGCAGGTTGAGCGTGTGCAGCACCGCCCCCATCGCGGGGACGGCGAGGTACGCCTCCAGGTGCTCCGCGTTGTTCCACATCAGGGTCGCGACGCGGTCGTCCCCGGTCACCCCGAGCTCGTCCCGCAGCGCGTGCGCGAGCTGCGCGGCGCGGGCGCCCACCTCGGCGTAGTTGCGGACGACCGGACCGGTGCCGTCCCAGGTGGTGACGGTGGAGCGGGCGTGGATCGTGGACCCGTGCTCCAGGATCCGGGTGACGGTGAGCGGTACGTCCTGCATCGTGCTGAACACGGGTCCTCCTCGACCTGGCGGCACTGGCGGCGCCCACGGCACACCTACCGGTCGGTAATGCGCATGGACGTGCCCGATTGTGCCGCCCCGCCCGCCCGCTGTCAGCATCCCGACTCCGTTGCACGGATCACTGATTCGCCCCGGTTTCTCCCGACAACCGTCGCCGCGGCCCGGCGCGACCGGCCTCGGTGCCGGGCCCGGGTGGCTCAGCGGTGGTCGGGGCGGCAGAGGCGGAGGGAGTTGGCGGGGTCGGGGGTGTAGGCGGGGTCGAGGGTCCAGCCCTGTTCGGCGGCGATGCTCAGGGCCCGGTGGGCGCCGGCGCCGCGGTAGGTGGCGCGGTGGAGGTGGACACGGCGCAGGAAGGTGCCGTCGGGGGCGAGCAGGCGGCCGTAGCTGTCGGCGGTGCGGCCGAGTTCGCGGGTGGTGTCGCGCTTGAGGATGCGGCGGACGTGGCGGTCCCAGGCGGCGGGGCTGTGGGTGAACTCGGCGCGGAAGGCGCGCGGGCCGACCGTCCAGCGGGCGCCCCAGCGCTCCCAGTAGTCGGGCTCGGGGCGGTTCACCCAGAAGGTGAGCAGGCCGTACACCGGGACGTAGACGATCTGGAGCAGGAAGACCACGGGCAGCAGCGGCGCGAACCGGCCCGGCTGCGGGCCCCACGGGGTGCCGGGGGCGGCCGGCGGGTCCTGCGGGGAGGGGGCGATCAGGCCGGCCGGGGCGGGGAAGCGGCGGACCAGCCGGACGCGCTCGGCATCGGTGCCGGACGGCGCCCCCTGCCAGCCGAGCCGCTCGGCGACCCGGCTCACGCCGGCCGCGCCGAGGCCCCGGTAGAGGCGCACGGCGAGTCCGACCGACAGCTCGCGGCTGAGGTCGAGCTGCACGTCGCCGCCGCCGGCCGCGTGCGTCGCCTCGGCGGCGGCGATGCGGCGCTCGAGGAGCGGGGTGACGTAGCGCTCCCAGTCCTCGGGGCGGCCGGTGAGCTCGGCCCGGATGCGGCGCGGCGGGATGAAGCTGCGGTTGACCCGCAGCCAGCCGTCGGACTCGGGGCCGCCTCCGCTGTAGTCGGAGAGGATCACGACGACGAAGACGACCACCAGGCCGAGGATCCAGAGCGGGGCGTAGATCCACTGCAGGAGGAACTGGAGCAGTACGACGAGTCGGTTGCGGCGCGGCATCGGACCGGGGAGGCCGCCGGGTCGCGGCGGGGCGCTGAACCGGGCCGGCGCAGAGGGCTGTTGGGCGGCGGCGGGGTGCGGGGCGGCGGCGGGGTGCGGAGCGCCGTACGGCTGCTGCGGCGCGTACGGCTGCTGGGGCGTATACGGCTGCTGCGGCGTTGGGAGCGGCTGGGCGTACGGGTTCGGCGCGTACGCCCCCTGCCCGTACGGGTTCTGCTGCGGCGCGACGCCGTACCCGTACGCGCCTCCGTGTTCCTGGCCGTTCGGCATCCGCCGCCCCCTCGTGCTGGTCGAGGGGACACCCTACCGACGGGCGGTCAGACGCCTGGCCGGGCGGGTGATCGACGCCCGGGAGCTGCCGAGAGCCTGCGCGCCACGCCACGGGCCCCGCGCGAGTACACCCTTTCGGGCGTACCCGTCCGCATCCGTCACGATTCCTGTAACGAGCTTGCTGCTTGAGCACTCCTTACGGCAAACTCGTTAGCATGCCCACCTCCCATACCAGCGAAACCGCTGCCCCCACCTCGGCCGCCGCCGTCGCCGAGGCCCTTGCCATGCCGCCCGCCCCCAAGGGCGAGCCTGCCGGCGAGCGGGGCAGCTGGCGACGAGGTGGGGAGTCCGGCTCCGCGGCACCCCCCGGGGTGGACCCCGGCCGATCCACCGGCCGGTTCGGCAAGGTCCTGCGGCGCCCGGAGAGGATCCCGGCGCCGCTTCTCTGTCTGGCCGCGATGTTCCTGGTGCAGACCGGCATCGCGCTGTCCAAGCCGCTCTTCGGCCCGCTCGGGGTCAGCGGCACGACCTTCCTGCGGCTCGGCTTCGCCGCGGTCATCCTGCTCGCCGCCACCCGGCCGAAGCTGCGCGACAAGCGCCCGCGCGACCTCGCCGCGGCCGCGCTGCTCGGCATGGCCTCGGCCGGGATGACCTTCCTGTTCGCCGGGGCGGTCGACCGGCTGCCGATGGGCACCGCCGCGACCATCGAGTTCCTCGGCCCGCTCGCGGTCGCCCTGGTCTTCGCCCGGCGCGCCAGCCACCTGCTCTGGGCGCTGCTCGCCGCGGCCGGGGTGGCGCTGCTGACCCTGCTCGGCGAGGGCGACGGCGGCGGCTCGCTCGACCCGGTCGGCCTGCTGTACGCCTTCGGGGCGGCCGCCTGCTACTCGGCGTACATCCTGTTCACCGACAAGGTCGGCGCCGCCTTCCAGGGTTTCCAGGGCCTCGCGGTGTCGATGACGGTCGGCGCGCTGACCCTGGCGCCGTTCGGGCTCGGCGAGGCCTGGGACGGGCTGACCGCGCCCGGCGCCTCGCCGCTGGTGCTGCTGGCCGCGGTGGCCGGAGTGTCGCTGCTGCTGCCGGTGATCCCGTACGCGCTGGAGATGACGGCGCTGCGCCGGATGCCGCAGCGGGTGTTCAGCGTGCTGGTCAGCCTGGAGCCGGCGGTCAGCGCGCTGGTCGGGCTGGTGGTGCTCGGCCAACTGCTGGGCGCGGCGCAGCTGGCGGGGATCGGCTGCGTGGTGGCGGCCAGCGTGGGGGCCACGCTGACCGGACGGCGATAGGGCGCGTTCAGGGCGCTACGGCCAGAGCAGGGTGCGCGACCACTCCGGGCTGTGGACCGGGCCGGTGCGGGTGTAGCGCAGCCGGACGTGCCGGCGCTGGGCGTCGCCCTGCCAGAACTCCACCTCGTGCGCCCACAGGGTGTAGACCGCGTGCCCGGGCGCGACGGCGTCCGGGGTGGCCTCCAGCCGGCGACGGGCGACCGCCACCGCCTCGTCGTACTCGGTGAGCGCGCCCAGCGGCTCGCTCTGCCGCCCGACCAGCGCGCCGACCCGGGCGGCGGGCGAGCGGGTGGCGAACTCGGCGGCGGCGACCAGGTCGGCGGCCCGCTCCACGCTGCCGCGGACCCGCACCTGGCGGCCCAGCTGCGGCCAGTAGACGGACAGCGCGGCGGCAGGGTGGCCGGCGAGCTGACGGCCCTTCGGGCTGTCGGCGGCGGCGGAGAAGTTCCAGCCGGTGCCGGCCGCGTCGACGTCGCGCAGCACCAGCACCCGGGCGTCCGGCATGCCGTCCGCGTCGACCGTGGAGAGGGTGAAGGCCTGCGGGTCCAGCACCCCGGCGTCCAGGGCGGTGGCGAGCCAGTCCACGAACAGCGGGCCGGGCTCGGCGGGGGCGGCCTCGTGGTCGAACAAGGGCAGCGGGCGGGCCATCGGCGGGCGGCCGAGCAGCAGTTCGGGGACGGATCTCGGCTCGGGCCGGTGCTCGTCCAGCGGCGCCGGGCACACCTCCGGCTCCGGCTCCGGTGCTGGCCTGGCTCCGTCCGGGCCGGTCAGGCCCTCGTCCTCCGCCGCCATCGCGCGCCCTTCCTTCCGGTTGCCGCGGTCGTCGCGCCGGCCGGGCCGTCCGTTCCGGGCCCGGGCACGTGGTGCGCTGTCGGAGCGCAACCGTACCGCCGTGGACCGACGGCTCCGGGCGCGGGCCCTCGGTGAACGGATCCGGGCCGCTCGGACGGGCCGGGGCCTCGTACGGGCGGGCGACTCCGTACGAAGGGGGTTTCGTGCGGACCGGGGCTTCGCGCCGCCCGGAGGCTTCGGACCGGGCCCCGGACGCGCTCGTGGGCGGTGCCGATGGCGGCACCGCCCACGAGGCCGGTTTCGCGGCGACCCTTTCCGCTTGGCCGGTCAAAGCGCTCTGTCCGATCCGCACCCGGACGAAGGCCCGCCCGGGAACCGCTTCGAACCCCTTCGCGGATGCTCAGCTCACCCGCGGTCGTCCACCTCCGGCGCCCCCGCCGTCGGTGGTGCCCGGGGAGGTCAGCGGAAGATCGGAGCGAAGATGACGTTGATGTTCTTGTTGCCCTGGCCGGCCAGGATGTTGCCCGCGTTGTCCTTCGACGCGAGGGTGTTGTTCTGGTTCGAGGCACCGGAGCCGGTGGCCGTCTGCTGGGTGGAGACGTAGTTGCCGTCGACCCCGCCGAACACGTTCCCGGTCCCGTTGTTGGACACCACGCCGGCGTTGGAACCGCCCGCGGCACCCGCGCCGTTGTCGGCGGCCGCGGCACCGGCACCCGCCAGCAGCAGGCCGGCCGCCAGCGGGGCGGCGAGTAGGAACCCGGCCACCCGGCGGGTGTTGATGCGAGCCATGTGAGCCTCCAAGAAGCTGTTAATCGTGCAATGTCGAGCTCGGGATGCGGGAGTTCGCCGGCCAGACGAACACCTGCAGGCTGCGACGCCGGGAGACAGACTTCCGCAACAAATCGACAAAGCACCAGCCGACGGAGCAGTTTTCGCCCGTTAGCGTGATATCCACCCGAGCCGCGCATAACGGCGACGAATCCGGACAGCGCACCGGCACACCCTCGCCCACCTGGCATTTCGCCCGGACGGCGGCCGGACGACACCCCCCGGGAAACGGCGCTTCGATGCCGCGCGAACCACCGGGCTCACCACCCCGGCGCAGTCCGCCCGCGAACGCGCCCCCGAAAAGTTCGCCCACCCTTCCGTGTCGACTTTTCCGGCCATTCATAGACCATCTGAAAGTCGTACTGGAAATTCGAGCAGAAGGGGCTCGACCGGTGCGAACCGAAGAGTGCGGAAAATCAGACCATCTTGCCCGGGTTGAGGATCCCCAACGGGTCGAAGACGGCCTTCAGCTGCCGCTGCAGGTCCAGCGCGACCGGCCCCAGCTCGCGGGCCAGCCAGTCCCGCTTGAGCAGCCCCACCCCGTGCTCCCCGGTGATCGTGCCACCCAGCTCCAGTCCGAGCGCCATGATCTCGTCGAAGGAGCGCTGGGCCCGTACCGTCTGCTCCTCGTCCGAGCCGTCGAAGATCACGATCGGATGGGTGTTGCCGTCCCCGGCGTGACTGACCACCCCGATGGTCAGCGCGTGCCGCTCGGCGATCGCCGCGACCCCGTTCAGCATCTCGGCCAGCCGGGAACGCGGTACCGCCACGTCGTCGATCATCGTGGTGCCCAGCCGGTCCAACGCGGGCAGCGCCAGCCGCCGGGCCGCGAGCAGCAGGTCGGACTCCGCCTGGTCCTCGGCCGGCACCACCTCGGTCGCCCCGGCCTCCCGGCACAGTTCGGCGACCCGCGCCAACTCGGCCTCCCGGTCCGGCCCGTCGAAGGCCACCAGCAACAGCGCCTGGGTCGACTCCGGCAGCCCCATCCGCCCCAGCTCGTTGACGGCCCGCACCGAGACCGCGTCCATCAGCTCCATCAGTGACGGCGTCAGCCCGCGCGCCATCACCTCGCAGACCGCCGCACCGGCCGCGTCCGCGCTCGGGAACTCCGCCGCCAGCGCCAGCTGCGGGGCCGGCACGGGCCGCAGCGCCAGCACCGCCCGGACCACCACCCCGAGCGTCCCCTCCGAACCGACCAGCAGCCGGGTCAGGTCGTACCCGGCCACCCCCTTGGCCGTCCGGCGCCCGGTGGACAGCAGCCGCCCGTCCGCCAGCACCACGTCCAGCCCGAGCACGTACTCGCCGGTGATCCCGTACTTCACGCAGCAGAGCCCGCCCGCGCCGGTGCCGATGTTGCCGCCGATCGTGCAGGACTCCCAGCTGGACGGGTCCGGAGGGTAGGACAGCCCCAGCTCCTCGACCGCCCTGGACAGTTCGGCGTTCACCACACCGGGCTCCACGACCGCGATCCGGTTCACCGGGTCGATCTCCAGGATCCGGTTCAGCTTCACCAGGGACAGCACGATGCAGCCGTCCACCGCGTTCGCCGCCCCCGACAGCCCGGTCCGCGCCCCCTGCGGCACCACCGGCACCCGCAGCCCGGTGGCGGTGCGCAGCACGTGCTGCACCTGCTCCACCGTCTCCGGGAACACCACCACCGCGGGCGCACCGGCGGCGCAGAACCCGGCCATGTCATGGCTGTAGGCCGCGGTCACGTCCGGATCCACCACGACGGCCTCCGCCGGGAGGCCCTGCGCCAGTCGGTCCGTCAGATCACTCATCGCCGCCTCCACTCGCCGCCCGACCGCCCCCACCTCCGCACTCTGCCCGGCGGGGAGGGGGCGGGCAAGTGGGCCTCGAGGGGTGCCGGGCGCCTCCGGACGGGACCGGACACGTCCCCGGGGCACGCCCGGCGGAAGGTCCGGGTCACCAGAGCCACCAAGCCCGCCGCCCCCGAGGCGACGGCACACACGAGCATGGCCGGCGCCGCACCCCCACGGTCGGCGAGCAGGCCGAGCAGTCCGTTGGCCAGCACCAGCGCGACGCTCTGCACCAGCGTCAACAGCGCCTGCACCCGGGAGAGATGGGAGGCCGGAGCACCGCCCAGCACCAGCGGCCCGAGGTGGCAGGCGAACAGCCCGGAGCCGACCCCGGTCACCGCGCTGCCCGCCACCGCCACCGCCGGCACCGGGGACAGCGCCAGCAGCGCGATGCCGACCGAGGCCGTGCAGAGCCCGGCCGCCGCCCCGACCCCCGCCCGGGGCAGCGCACCGCGCCAGGCGACCAGGCTCGCCACCGCGAGCACCCCGGCCGCCTGTCCGCCGGCCACCAGTCCGGCCGTCCCCGACGTCCAGCCGTGCGCCCGGGCGAGCAGCGGCCCGAGCAGCGACACCACCGGCAGCAACCCCCCGGCCGCAGCCCCGGTGAGCAGCAGCGCGGCCCGCAGCAGCGGGTCGCGCAGGGCGAGCCGGACCCCGGACGCCGCCTCCCGCAGCAGCCCGCTCGGTGCGGCCGGACCGGCGGCGTCCTCCCGGGGCCGGACCCTCAGCAGGACCAGCAGGACGACCCCGAAGCTCACCGCGTCCGCGACCGCGGCGCCGGCGAACCCCCCGACGGCGACCAGCAGGCCGCCGAGCGGCGCCCCGAGCAGGGCGGCGCTCTGCCCGCCGGCCTGCCGCAGCGCGAGCGCCCGGGGCAGCCCGTCGACGGGCACCAGGCGGCGCGGCATCGATCCGCTCGCCGGCAGGTAGAACGCGTCGACCGTCCCGATCACGCCCGCCGCCGCGACCAGCAGCCAGAGCGGCGTACCCCGGCCGCCCACCGCGACCGCCAGCGCGGCTGTCGCGACCAGCATCACCGCGTCCCCGGCGAGCATCACCCGACGGGCGCCGAACCGGTCCGCGACCGCACCACCCAGCAGGACCAGCACGGTGCGCGGGACGGTGATCGCCGTCAGGACCAACCCGGCCGCCCCACCGCCGTGTGCGGAGGCGGCCCAGCCGAGAGCGAAGTACAGCGCGGCATCGCCCAGCAGCCCGGCCTGGGCGCCGGCCAGCCAGAGCAGGTACGGACCGGGCAGCGGCGCCCGCGCGGTGGTGGCGGTGGTCATGCCGGGGGACGCTAGGGCCCTCGACCTGGTCGAGGGCAAGCACGGCCCACCGGCGAAGCACCGGCCCACCGGCTTCAGGGACGACCCCGGCCGCCGCCGCTCCGGAAAGCACCGAGGGCGGGTGCCGAGTGGTCTCGGCACCCGCCCTGAGCAGGTGGTTCTCCTACCGGCGGAGAGCGTGGGATTCGAACCCACGGCATGGGGTCACCATGCGACAGTTTTCAAGACTGTTCCCTTAGGCCGCTCGGGCAGCTCTCCAGGCGGAGGTCAGCCTAACGGGTCCGGCGGGCTTCGGCGCACACGATTCCGCGCTCCCGAGGGTCACTGGTCGCCGTCGCGCTGACCGAGGGTGACCTTGGTGGTGTACGTCTGGCCGTTGCGGGTGTACTCGACGTCCACGGTCTCGCCCGGCTTGTGCGTCCAGATCCGGCTGACCAGGGCGGGGCCGTTCTCGATCGGCGCGCCGCCGAGCTTGGTGATCACGTCGCCCGGCTTGAGGCCGGCCTTGTCGGCCGCGCCGCCGGGGGTGACGGCCGGCTGGCCCTGGATGTCGCGGGTCTGGATCTGCGCGCCGTCGCCCTTGTAGTCGTCGTTGCGCAGCACGTCGAGCTTGGCGTAGACCGGCTTGCCGGTCTTGATCAGGGTGTCCGCGACCCACTTGGCCTGGTTGATCGGGATGGCGAAGCCCAGGCCGATGCTGCCGGCCCGGCCGTTGGCGGAGGCGTTGGACTGGATCGCCGAGTTGATGCCCATCACCGCGCCGCTGGAGTCGAGCAGCGGGCCGCCGGAGTTGCCGGGGTTGATCGAGGCGTCGGTCTGCAGGGCGTTCATGTACGAGGCCTGCGAGCCGGTCTCGTCGCCCGAGGCGACCGGGCGGTCCTTGGCGCTGACGATGCCGCTGGTGACGGTGGACTCCAGGCCGTACGGCGCACCGATCGCGATCGTGGTGTCGCCGACGTTGACCTTGTCGGAGTCGGCCAGCGCCAGGGGCGCCAGCTTGCCCTTCGGCGGGTTGTCGATCTTGACCACGGCGACGTCGTAGCCGTCGGCGTGGCCGAGCACCGAGGCGCTGTAGGACGTGCCGTCGGCGAACTTGACGGTCAGTTTGCCGCCGTTGAGGGCCGGCGCGACCACGTGGTTGTTGGTGAGGATGTGGCCCTCGGTGTCGAAGACGAAGCCGGTGCCGGTGCCCGACTCGGAGCTGTTCTGCGCCTTGATGGTGACGACGCTGGGCAGCGCCTTCTGCGCGATGGCGGCGATCGAGCCGGGGACGGGCTCGTTCTTCTGGGTGTTGCTGGCCTGGATGGTGGTGCTGCTGTGGTCGTCCGCCGAACTGCTGCTGCTGGTGTGGTTGGTGGCGACCACGCCGATCGCGCCGCCGGCCACACCGGCGACCAGCGCGACGGCCGCGAGCAGGGCCACCAGGCCGCCGCGCTTCTTGCGCGGGCCGCCGGGGCCGCCGGGGTGGTCGGCCGGGTAGCCGAGCGGGCCGCCGGGGTAGTCGGGGACTCCGGGGCCGCCGGGGTAGCCCGCACCGCCGGAGGTGGCGTCATGGGCGGCGCCCCAGCCGCCGACCGGCTGGCCGGCGCCGAACGGGTGGTGGCCGTACGGCTCCTGCGCACCGGCGGGCGCCGCGCCGTACGGCTCCTGCGCACCGGCGGCGGGCACGCCGTGGGACGGGGTCGCGTACGGGTTGGCGGCCGGCGGCAGGGCCGGGGCCACCGGGGCCGGGGCCGGAGCAGCGGAGGCTGCGGGCGCGGGCGCGACGGGCGGCGCGGGCGGCAGGACCGGCGGCGGGGCGTCGATGTAGCCGGTGACCGGGTCGACGGCGTGCTCCTCGGCGGCGGGCGCCGCCGGGGCCTCCGGCGCGGGGACCTTGGTGAAGGCCACGGTGGGCTTGTGACCACCCTCGGCCGGGGCGGCCGCAGCCGGGGCGGCCTCGACCGGCTCGGGCCCGGCCTCCGGCGCGGTCTCCGGCTCCGGGACGCGGCTGAACGCCATCGTCGGCTTGTGCCCGCCGTCGCCCGCGGCGGCGGCCGACACCGCGTCAGCGGCTTCCGGCGCGGCCTCGGGCTCGGGGACCCGGCTGAACGCCATCGTCGGCTTGTGGCCGCCCTGAGCGGTGCCGTCGGAAACGGACCCAGCCGCCTCCTCGGGGCCCGCGGGCTGCTCCCCCTGCGGCCCGGTGGGCCCAACCTCGCGCTCGGTGCTCACGGACGACCTCCATAGCTGACAGAACCAAGGACCATAGTTTTTCGCACCGTCGATTCGATTGCCGTAAGGACCCCTCTGAAGAACTCATAAGAATCCTTAGCCGACACCGACGACGGCGATGACGGCGACGGTCGGGGAGCCCCCCTCCCTCCGCCCGGGCGTTCCGCGATGCGGACCGCACACCCCGTGGCCTTTGGCGTTCGTACCCGTGCCGGTTAGCCTGTCGCTCCAAACTGACACGCGGGAGCTTGGACCGACCAGGCTGAGAGTGCGCATGTCGACCGTACGCCAAGCGGGACACCGGCGAACCGTCGAGGGGGCGCTGACCGCCGGAACCTGTCCGGGTAATGCCGGCGTAGGGAGTATCGGCCATGCCGCCTGCTTCGCCATCCTCTTCTTCGAACGCGCCCACGTCCAAGGATTTCCTTGATCGTCCCGCGGGCGCGACCGCCCCCGGCACCGACGGGCGCGTCGAGGCGCCGCTGGTGCTGGACACCGAGCCGCCGCGCACCCTGCGCTTCCGGGACCACTTCGCGCTCTGGATGAACCTGGGCGTCAGCCTGATCGGCTTCTCCACCGCCGCCAGCGTGCTCGGCGAGAAGGGCAGCGAGCTGTCGCTGGCCGCCGCGGTGACCGCGATCGTGGCCGGTACGGCGGTCGGCACCGCGATGCTCGGCGTGGCCGCGCTGATCGGCGCCCGGACCGGCGCCCCAGCGATGGCCAACCTGCGCGGGCTGTTCGGCACCCGGCTGTCCTACCTGCCGACCGTGCTGAACATCGTCCAGTGCATCGGCTGGGGCGTGTTCGAGCTGCTGACCATCTCGGCGGGCGCCCAGACCGTCGCCCACACCACCGGCTACCGCTGGCTGTTCGTGCTGGCCGCGGGCGCGCTGACCACCGCGCTGACGATCTGGCCGCTGGGCGCGATCGCGGTGCTGCGCCGTTTCGTGGCCGGGGCGGTCGCGGTCGCGCTGGTGTACTTCACCGTCCAGTTGGGCCGTCAGGGCGTGCCGGACCCGGGCGCGGGCAACTGGCACGGCTTCCTGGGCGCCACCGACGCGATGATCGCGGTGTCGATCTCCTTCGTCCCGATGGCCGCCGACTACACCCGGCACTCGCGCACCGCGGGCTCGTCCTTCTGGGGCAGCTTCTCCGGCTACACCGTCGCCCAGGTCTGGTGCTACGTACTCGGCCTGATGGCGCTGCTGCAGTCCGACGGCGACCCGAGCCGGATCTTCGACTCCTTCCTCGGCGTCTGGGCCGGCTGGCTGTTCCTGCTGGTGCTGGTGCTGCGCGAGACCGACCAGTCCTTCGCCAACGTGTACTCGACCGCGATGTCGCTGCAGAACCTGCTGCCGCGGGTGGACCGCCGGGTGCTGAGCGGCGGGATCGGCGTGCTGACCACCGTGCTGGCACTGCGGATCGACAGGTTCACCGACACCTACAGCAACTTCCTCGGGCTGATCGGCTCGGTCTTCGTACCGCTGCTCGCGGTGCTGGCGGTGGACTACTTCCTCGGGGCCGGCCGGCACGGCTGGGACCTCTCCGAGAAGGCGCCGTCCCGCTGGCTGATGCTGCTGCCGTGGGTGCTGGGCTTCGCGGTCTACCAGTTCATCGCGCCGACCGCGGTGGCCGGCTGGTGGACGGACTTCTGGACCTCGGCCCAGCGGGCCCTGCACTTCACCCCGCAGGAGTGGACCTCCGCCTCGCTGTTCGCCTTCCTGGTACCGGCCCTGGTCACCTGGGCGCTCACCCCGCTGACCCGGCGCGCCGCCGGCGCCTGAGGCACCGGGGGCGAAACCGGCCCCGCAGGTTGGGACCGTCTTCGCCCCCGCGTCACCTCCGCCGCCTATCGTTGGGCCCGTGACCAGCCCAGACCTGTCCTCGGCGGCGGCGCGCACCGCGCCCTCCGTCCAGGTGATCGCCCATCGCGGTTCCTCGCACGCCCTGCCCGAGCACACCTTCGCGGCCTACCGGCGCGCGCTCGACGAGGGCGCGGACGCCGTCGAGTGCGACGTCCGGGTGACGGCCGACGGCGAGCTGGTCTGCGTGCACGACCGCCGGATCGGCCGGGTCTCGAACGGCCAGGGCACCGTCTCCGCGATGACCCTCGCCGAGCTGGAGGCGTACGACTTTGGCGCCTGGAAGACCGGCCGCCCCAGCACCGACCCGGAGCTGCGCGGCGTGCTGCGGCTGGAGCGCCTGCTGGAGCTGGTGGTGGACTGCGGCCGCCCGGTGGACCTGGCGATCGAGACCAAGCACCCGGTGCGCTTCCGCGGCCGCGTCGAGGCCGAGCTGCTGCGGATGCTGGAGCGGTTCAAGATCGGCGCGACCCGGGAGGGCGACCGCCCGTCCGCCCGGATCATGAGCTTCTCCTCGATCGCGCTGAACCGGGTGGCCGCCGCCGCACCGGAGTACCAGCGGGTCTTCCTGATCGAACGGATGCTGCCGCTGCTCGGCCAGCTGCGCCCGGGCAAGCCGCTGCCGGGCGGGGCGCGGATCGCCGGCCCGGGCATCGAGCTGATCAAGGCCAAGCCGCAGCTGGTGCCGCAGCTGCGCGAGCTGGGGCACCAGGTGCACGTGTGGACGGTGGACGAGCCGGCCGACGTCGAGCTCTGCCTGGAGCTCGGGGTGTCCGCGATCATCACCAACCGGCCCGCGGAGGTGCTGGCCCAGCTCGGGCGGTGACCGGTCGGCAGGCCGAAGGCCGTACCGCCTCAGCCTGATCACTCCGGTCGGCAGTCAAACCTTCCGCACACGGTATTGCCGGAATTCTTTCGTTCGGGCGACGGAGGGTGAGCACGGAATGACCTCTCGTCGACCCTGAGTCGCGTTGCTCGAAATGGACTCGCGGGATCCTCCGGCGGTCGTTTCCGACGCATTACCAAGGGGCATCCATCCCTCGGCATACGCTGAAGGAGGTCCGGGGGTGGCGTTGATGGTGGCGCGCGAAGTGCCGACTTCATCGACCATGGCAGTGCCGCACGGCCCAGCGAGTGTCGGGGTCGTACGGCGCCGACTGCGTCGAGATCTGGGTGACCGGCAGATACCGGAACCGGTCATTGATGATGCCGTATTGATCCTTTCCGAACTGTTGAGCAACGCCTGTCGATACGCCCGTCCGCTCGGCCCGCTGCCGGCCCTCGGCCGCGGGGCCCGGGCCGAGGTGGTGGACCAACTGCTGGTCGGCGTCCCCTCCGGGACGCACCCCGCAGCGGGAGGCCGGGAGCACGACGACGGTACGGGCGAGCCCGGCGGCGGCGTGCTGGTCCGCTGGCAGATGCACGCCGACGGCGTGCTCACCCTGGAGGTCACCGACGGCGGCGCGACCACCCGGCCGCTGCCCGCCAGTCCTTCGCTGACCTCGCGGGGCGGTCGCGGCCTGAGCATCGTCGACCAGCTGGCCAGCGACTGGGGCGTGCGCGACGCGCCCGGCGAGGTGACGGTCTGGGCGGCGCTGCCCGCGCGGGCCCGGCACGCCCGGCGCACCGGCGGCGACGCGCGCAGCGCGTAGCCGCACGTCCGCGGGCACACGTCCGCGGGCACACGCCCGTACGACGCCCGCCCCGGCGCGTTCCCGCGCGCCGGGGGAACGTCAGTAGGCTTCCCGGAGCAAAGGACCACCGTTCCCGGGAGAGCCGCACCATGGGCAAGAAGGCCGCCAAGAAGGCGCCGCAGCGCCAGTCCACCACCGCCGTCACGGGCGAGATCCCCGTGGTCGGGGCCCGCGAGGACTGCCCCTGCGGCTCGGGCCGCCGGTACAAGGCCTGCCACGGCCGGGAGGCCTCGCACGCGGTGCAGGAGCTGGTGCACCGCCCGTTCGAGGGCCTGGCGGGCGAGGCCGACTGGGTGGCGCTGCGCGAGCTGGTGCCGGCCGCGACGGTACCGCTGACGCTGGCCGCCGGGGTCGCCGGGACCGCCGCCGGTGATGTCCCGTCGGTGACCCTGGCCACCGTGCTGCCGCTGGCCTGGCCGGCGCTGCGCCGCCAGGACGGCTCGATCCTGCTCGGCCTGCAGACCCAGTCCTCCTCCGGCGACCTCAGCCGCGACCTCGCGGACGCCCTGGAACTGGCCCTGGCCACCGAGCCGGGCACCCCGGTGCCGGCCCGCCGGACCGTCCCGGGCGGGCGCCGCCTGCAGGACCTGCTGGACACCACCGCCGCGTTCACGCCCACCGTGCACACCGGCTTCGAGTTCTGGCTGGAGGACGCCGAGTCCGCCACCGGCGAGGTCGCCGCCTCCCTGGAGCGCGCCAACGCCTCGGCCATCCCGACCGAGAAGCTGGCCGGCCTCGACGCCGCCTACTGGTGCGGCACCCCGGACAAGAACCACCTGCGCTGGGTGATGACCGTGCCCGAGGAGAAGCTGCTGGACGCGCTGGCCCGGCTGAACGCCGCCGGCGAGGCCTCGCTCGGCCCGGACACCCGCCTGGTCGGCTCCTTCCGCGCGCACGGCCTGACCGTCCCGGTGTGGGACCTCCCGCTCGCCATGACCGCCGCCGACTGCGAGAAGCCGGCCGCCGAGTTCGCCGAGCGGCTCGCCGCCGTCCTCGCCGACGAGACCCCGCTGACCGCCGACGAGCGGCGCGCCCGCGCGAACCTGGTGAACCGTCAGGTCACCTTGAACTAAAGCGCGCAGGATCAGGGTGATACGCGTCACATTGTCGCGGTGAAGCCGCAATTTCCGGGCCTGGAGGGCGTCTTGGAAATTGGCGCGGGCGCAGATCCTTGTTACTGTCTAAAGAGTCCGGCCGCTGGTGCATCCCCCGTCGCCAGCGGCCGGATCTTTTGTTTTTCCGGAGCGGCCCGCCGAAGCGGGCCCCGGAACCCCTCCGACGGCGCCCCGTCAGTGCGCCGAGCGGCCACTGTCCAGCCGGACCGTCGCGTCCACCAACTCACCCAGCAGCGGCCCGACCTGCGGCAGCCAGACCCCACCGTCCGCCGACGGCCGCGGCGCCAGCACCCAGCGCACCCTCCCCCAGCCTCCGGCCGGGGGGACCCCCATGGCGGCCCCACCGGGCGGCAGCGGCAGGAAGCCGCCCGGCCCGTGGTAGCGCAACGAGCCCGGCACCCAAGGGAGTTGGGAGAGCATCTCGCCGAGCGCGTCGAGCGAGTACGGGGCCACCAGGAGCGCGTAGCGGCCCGGCATCGCCAGCACCGGGCCGAGCGGCAGCCGCAGCGCGCCCAGGTGGACCAGGGCCCGTGCCCCGGCCGCCGCGGGCAGCGAGACCGCCGAGACGGCGGAGCCGGTGGCGGCCAGCACCGGCGCGTCCGGGCTCTGCCGCTCCCACCACCAGCGCACCATCCGGGCGTCCGTGGTGGCGGCCAGCAGCGAGGGGTCGTGCGGATGCGCGCCGGGCACCGGGCAGTCCGGGTCGCCGCAGGAACAGCGCCCGCCGCACAGGACGGTTCCCGGCACCACGGGCCAGCGGTGTTCGACGGCGGCCGTCAGGGCCGCGTCCAGCCGGGCGGACGACTCCTGCGACCGGCTCTTCGGGTTCTCACGCATGGCGCTCGTTCCTTTCCCTGACCGCTCGGTTCGCTCCGCCCCACGGCATCCGGCGGGACTCGCCACGCGGGCCCGCGACGGCACGGCCCCGGGCGGCGCGAAGCGGGGGGCGGGCGGCATGGCGGACGGCGCGGCTACGACGTGGAGCACGGTGTGGAGCACGACATGAGAAGGGCCGCGCACTGGAACAGCCCTTGGAACGAGAATCCCGTATGCGACCGGATGGACGCCGCCCGGGCGCGCTTGGTTCCACCGTACGAGTGAGAGACTTCCGGACAGCCCGCCGCACGGGCGGCACGGACATACGATCCGGACGGCCGCCCGGTCCGTCCTCTCGGTTCTGCCCGCTCCCGGCCCGCTCCATGCCTCCGGACCCGACCGGCGCGCACACCGACCACGCACGCCCTCCGACCGGAGTGATGACGACGTGGAACCGGCCACCGCGTCGTCCTGGATCTGGACATGCCCCGAATGGCCTGTGTAGAAGTGGTGGCATTGCTGTCGATCAATGACGAGTAGTAGCGAATCGAGGCGAAACACGCCCTTTGGCCGTGCTCGCTCCACATCGGGCCGTATCTGGGGGTTTCGCATGGCACGTAGCACCGCGTCAGGAGTGGCGGCATGACCGAGTCCCACGCGTCGACGTCCCACCCGTCGCCGACGACTGCCGAGCTGGGCGAACCCGGTTGCGCGGGCGGGCTCACCGTCCTCGACCCGCCCGGCCTGCTCGCCCCCGCCGACGCGCCGGAGGGCGCCGCGGACGACCTCACGGCACCGTCCGCCACCGTGCAGGACCGTTTGGCCGGACGCCTGTCCGACATCACCAGCCTGCACGAGCACACCGAACGGCTCGCCCGCGCCCGCGGCCTCGCCGCCACCCTGGACGCCGTCCTCGCCTCCGGCGCCGCGCTGCTCGGCGCCGGCCGCGGCGTCCTGGTCACCCTGATGCCCGACGGCGGCCCCGGCCAGCCGGTCGGCCTCGGCCTCGACCGGGCCAGTCTCGGCGCCCTGGAGACCGTCCCGACCGAGCAGAGCCTGCTCGCCCGGCTGCTGCGCGAACAGGACCGACCCGAACAGCTGCACTCCGCCGACCTCGCCGAGGACCCGGCCATCGGCGCCCGGCTGCGCGAACTCGCCGTCCACCTCGGCCTCGGCGGCGCCTTCGGCCTGCCGCTCGCCACCGCCGAGGACGGCCCGCTCGCAGCCGCCGTCTGGTTCTACGACCGGCCCGCCGAGCCCGCCGACCGCCGGCGCGAACTCGCCCTCCGCTACTGCGAGATCGCCGCCCCGCTGCTCGCCAAGCAGCTGGAGGCCGAACGCACCCGCCGCACCACCGAAGCGCTGCGCCGCGGCCTGCTGCCGGACCACCTCCCCCGGCCGGACGGGCTGCGGCTGGCCGCCCGGCTCCTCCCGGCCGGCCTGGACCACTCCTGCGGCAGCGACTGGTACGACGCCATCCCGCTGCCGGACGGCACCGTCGGCCTCACCGTCGGCTCGGTCTCCGGCGACGGCCCCGGCGCGGGCCCCGGCTCCGCCCCCGGCGCGGCCGCCGCGATGGGCCGGGTCCGGGCCGCGCTGCGGGCGTACGCGGTGCTGGAGGGCGAGGACCCGGTCTCCGTCCTCGGCGACCTGGAGCTGCTGCTCAAGACCACCGAGCCGGGCCGCACCGCCACCGCCGTCTACGCCTGGGTCGAGCCCGAGGAGCGCCGGATCACCCTCGCCGGCGCCGGGCACTGCCCGCCGATCCTGGTCGGCCGGCACGGCGCCGAGTTCGTCGAGACCTCGCTCTCCGCACCGCTCGGCATGCTGACCTGCTGGGAGGCACCCGGGGTGGAGTTCACCGCCGAGCGCGGCGACACCCTGCTGCTCTACACCGAGGGCCTGGCCCGCCGCTGCGGCCCGACCCTGCACGCCGGGCAGGCCAACCTGCGCCGGGCCGCCGCCGGCGCCCCGCGCGACGTGCGGATCGACCCGGACCGGCTCTGCGCCCACCTGCTGGCCGTCTGCCCCGGCCCGGACGCCGCCCCGGCCACCGACGACCTGATGATGCTGGCGGCGCGCTTCGAGTAGGCATACGAACCCCGAATCGGTGAGCGGCCGGGCGTCCGTACCATGGACGCACGGCCGCCCGCGCGTGTCGCGATCCGACACCTCCCCCGACGGGCGGCGGTACCACCCCCAAGGAGGCGTTGCACGTGACCGAGGACCGGACCCCCGCGGTGGCCGAGAACCCCGAGGCCGATGGCGGCGAGGAGCCGCGGCAGTTCAGTGGCCGCAAGAACGGCCTCTACGGCGAGATCTCGGACGAGCTGTCCGCCTCGATGAAGTCCGGCTGGGCGGACACCGAGCTGCACGGCCTCGCCCCGATCGCCCAGGCCCCGTACGCGGCCGAGCGCCGCGCCAAGCTCTCCGCCGCCTACCCGGGCCAGCGCCTGGTCGTCCCCGCCGGCAACCTGCGGGTGCGCGCCAACGACACCGACTACAGCTTCCGCGCCGCCAGCGAGTACGTGCACCTCACCGGTGACCAGACCGAGGACGCGGTGCTGGTCGCCGAGCCGACCGGCGAGGCCGGCCACGAGTTCACCCTCTACCTGCTGCCCCGCTCGAACCGCGAGAACGGCGAGTTCTGGCTGGACGGCTACGGCGAGCTGTGGGTCGGCCGCCGACACAGCCTGACCGAGCAGGAGCAGCTGCTCGGCCTGCCCGCGCGCGACGTCCGCAAGGCCGCCGAAGAGCTGGCCGAGCGGGCCGGGGACGCCGCCGTGCCGACCCGCATCGTCCGCGGCTACGACGCCGGCCTGGAGGCCGCGCTGGCCGAGGTGCTGGACGCCGACAAGGACGCCGAGTTCAAGGAGTTCCTCAGCGGCCTGCGGCTGGTCAAGGACGAGTGGGAGATCGGCGAGCTGCGCGCCGCCTGCGACGCCACCGTCAACGGCTTCACCGACGTGGTCCGCGAGCTCGGTCAGGCCGTCGCCACCTCGGAGCGCTGGATCGAGGGCACCTTCTGGCGCCGTGCCCGGGTCGAGGGCAACGACGTCGGCTACGGCACCATCGCCGCGGCCGGCCCGCACGCCACCACCCTGCACTGGGTCCGCAACGACGGCGACGTGCGCCCCGGCGAGCTCCTGCTGCTGGACGCGGGTGTGGAGACCCACACCCTCTACACCGCCGACGTCACCCGCAGCCTGCCGATCAACGGCCGCTTCACCGAGCTGCAGCGCAAGATCTACGACGCGGTGTACGACGCCCAGGAGGCCGGCATTGCCGCGGTCAAGCCGGGCGCCCGCTTCCGCGACTTCCACGAGGCCTCGCAGCGCGTCCTCGCCGAACGCCTGCTCGCCTGGGGCCTGCTGGACGCCTCGGCGTACGACGTCGAGAAGGTCCTGGAGCTCGGCCTGCAGCGCCGCTGGACCCTGCACGGCACCGGCCACATGCTCGGCCTGGACGTCCACGACTGCGCCCACTCGCGCCGCGAGGAGCACGTCGACGCCCTGCTGGTGCCCGGCATGGTGCTCACCGTCGAGCCCGGCCTGTACTTCCAGCAGGACGACCTGACCGTGCCGGAGGAGTACCGCGGCATCGGCGTCCGGATCGAGGACGACATCCTGGTCACCGCCGAGGGCAACGAGAACCTCTCGGCGGGGCTGCCGCGCCGCTCCGAGGACGTCGAGGCGTGGATGGCCTCGCTCGCCTGACCCACCGCACGACGGACCCGATGAAGGGGCCGGCCTCCCGAGCAGTGGGAGGCCGGCCCCTTCGGCTTCGGCGGAGGTCGTCCGCCAGGTGCGGGCTCAGCCCTTGCTGTACGGCTGGACCAGGGAGTCCGCGCTGTGGTGGCCGCCCGCGACCCCGCCGACCTCGATGGCCACCGGCCCGGCGAACCGCGCCACCGCGACCCGGAAGGTGTACGGGACCGAGCTGCCCGGGAGGAGGTCCGCCAGCTCGGTCGGCTCCACCCCGAGCCGACCGTTGCAGTCCTGGACCGTCTTGAAGGTCTTCCACTCGTTGCCGACCTTCGCCTGCACCACCACGTCCGACGCGGACAGCTGCTGGCTGTTCCGGGCGGACAGGAACACCGACGGGTGCAGCCGGGTGACCCCGTCCGGCGAGGAGAGCGTGTAGGAGAACTCGGTCGGGGCCCCGCCGAAGACCAGCAGGCTCGGGTCGGAGACCGAGTTCACCACCGGGCGGTGGTCGTCGACGACCTTCGTGGTCACCACGTTCTTCTCCATGTCCTTGAACGACGTGGCGTGCGGGGCCGGGGCGTCCGCCTCGACGGCCAGGCTGCCCGGACGGTTGCTCACGTCCAGCCGCATCCGGTACTCGACCGTCCGGCTCTCGCCGGCGGCCAGGGTGAAGGCCGCGTCGTTGCCGGTGGAGGCGTAGTCCATGCCGCCGCCCTGGCTCAGCGACGGCAGGGCCTTCCAGCCGGAGGCGTCCTTGCGCTCCAGCGTGCCCTCCGCCATCGCGAGAACCATCGAGCACGGTGCGCCCTCGTACTGCTGGGTCGCCACCACCGGCGCCACCTGACGGCTGCCCGTGGAGTCGTTGTTCTTCCAGGTCACCGAGAAGGAGACCTTGTCACCCACCTGGATCCGCTGGCCCTCGCCCAGGCCGTCGAAGGTGATCCCGATTCCACCGGACGACGCGGGCTCGGTGGCCGTGGCGGTGGGCTTGGCGGTGGGCTTGGCGCTGGGCTTCGCGGTGGCGGTGGGCTTGGCGGTCGGGGTGGCCGTCGGGGTGGCCGCGCCCCGGTGGTCCGCGGCGGGGGTCGACGCCCCGGCGGCGGGGGTCCCGCTGGTCGGCGCGGGCGCGGAGGGGGTGGCGGAGGGGGTGGTCGACGGGGTGCCGGCGGGGGTCGACGGTGCGGTGACCGCAGGAGCGGCGGAACGCGTGGCGCTCGGGGCGGCCTGGACACCGTTCTCCGGGGAGTCGCAGGCGGAGACACCGATGGCGGCGACGACAGCGAGAGGGACAATCTTCGCAATACGGGCGATAACGGACGCGCTCATGTGACAGTCCCCCCAGAGGACACGGTGATGGTGGTGATCGGATGAACGGGCGCCTTGCCTTCGCGCCCCGAGGAGCCGGCCCGAGCTCCGGCCCCGCCGGCTCGCTCTCCCCGCCTCTCACCCTGATAGACGTCCATCCCGGCAGGGGGTTGCAGGTGGGTTCGGAAATTTCTTCGCGGCCTCGCCCCGGAACGCCGAAAGGCGCCGCGACCAGGGAAAATCCTGGTCGCGGCGCCTCAAGAACAGCCGCGGGAGGGCTACTTCACGACCTTCACCACCTGGCTCACCTCTCCCAGGACGGTCAGCGGCGCCAGCGTCCCCGGCGGGTACGGCAGCGTCGCCTGGGCGACCAGCGGCATCTCCCCGGGCCCGTCCGCCGGGTCCAGGGACATCCGGTACGTCACCTTCCGACTCTCGCCCGGCGCCAGCGAGAACCAGGCCGCCTTGTCCACCATCGCGTAGTCCATGCCGCCCCCGACCGAGAGCGGAATCTGGACCCAGGAGCCTGCGTCCTGGCGCTCCAGCTTGCCCGCGTTGATCGGGAGGGCCTCGCCTGGGCTCCCCGGGTAATCCTTGGTGTACACCAGCGGCTGGACCTGCGCGTAGGCCTTCTGGCCGGTGTTCCGGTACGTCACCGTGAACGTCACCGGAGTGCCGCTCGTGGACACCTGCTGCCCGGCGCCGAGACCGCTGGCGTCGATCGCGACGGCGATGTCCTTGCTGGTCGCCGCGGTCGGGGTGGACGTCGGGCTCGGCGCCTTGTGGCCGCTCACGTCCAGGCTGTTGACGATCGTCGTCAGGCCCGCCTGGTAGTCCTCCTTGAGCCCGTTCGCCACGACGAAGACCTGGTCCGAACTCATGCCCCACAGCTGGGCCGTGAAGGTGTCACCGGCATTGCAGCCGACGTTCCACTGCGTCTTGTCGATCGTCTTCCCCGCCACGGTGGGCTTGGTCCGCACCGGCGCGCCGACCGAGGAGTAACCGTTGGTGGGGAAGTAGGGCCGGCCCCAGATGGGGCAGTTCGGCTGGTGGCCCCAGCCGCTGGCGGAGGCCAGGTCGGCCGTCGTGGGCCAGGCGCCGCCTTCGAGTTCGTCCGGGCTGTTGTAGGCCACGACCAGGACGCCGTACGGCTCGCACTGCGCCTGCTTCCAGTTCTGCTGCGGGTCCGTGGGGGCGCCCGGGCTCAGGACGCAGACCCGGTCGGCCGAGACCGGCACGGCCTTCCAGCCGGCCGGGACCTTGAACTTGACGCCCCGAAGGGTGTACGAGCTCGCCGGGCTGGTCGCCGTGGGACTGGAGGACGGGGTGGCGTCCGCGAGCGGGACGTCCGTCTCCGCGTCACCGGTCGGGGTGCCGGTGTCGGTGGGGGTGGGGGCGGCCGTCGGGCTCGGGGTGTCCGTCGGGGTCGGGGTGGCCGTCGGGCTCGGGGAGGTGGTGATGCTGGCGGCCGGGGGCGGGGGGACGTCCTGCTTGGCGACCGGGTCGCCGTGGATGGCGAGCACGCCGATGGCCAGGGACGCGGCCAGGGCGAGGATCGGCGCGGTGGTCAGGTACACCGGGCGCAGCCTGCGGATCCGGCCCTTCGGGGGTGCGGCCGGGCGCAGGTCGTGGGCGTTGACCATGGAGGCCCGGGCGTTCATCGCCTCGCGGAGCAGCCGTTCCATCGGGGTCTCGGCCGGCCCGTCGCCGTCACCGCCGCCCGAGCGGGGGAACTTGTCGGTCATCGAACCTTCTCCAGGTGCTTTTCCAAGGCGTCCAGGGCCCGGCTGGCGGTGGACTTCACGGCGCCCCGGGAGAGTCCCAGGGTCTCGGCTATCTGCGCCTCCGACATGTCGGACCAGTAGCGCAGCACCAGCACCTCACGCTGGCGGGGGGTCAACTCCTGCAGGGCGACGAGGACTCGCCGGTGCTCGTCGTTGAGCACCGCGTGGTCCTCGGCGGAGGGCGCGTCGGCCTCGTGCGGGGGCACGTACTCCCGGGCGGTCTTGCGGCGGCGCAGCATCGAGCGGGCGCCGTTGACCACCGCGGTCCGCAGGTATCCGAGGGCGTTGTCGAGGTCGTCCAGGTTCTCGCCATGGCGCTGGTAGAGCTGGGTGAAAGCTTCCTGCACGACGTCCTCGGCCAGGTCCTGATGGTCCACCAGGAGCACGGCCATCCGCACCAGGCCCAGCCGGTGGGCGTGGTACAGGTCGGTCAGGGTGGGCCGCTCCTCCGCGGGCTTGCGCCCGCCGCGCAGCAGCCGGAAGCCGGAGCGGCGCTGTGCCGCCTGCTGGTCGGAGCTGAGGTCGGCGGTCGGCGCGCCGGCCTCCTGGGCCTCCTGCGCGCCGAACAGCGCGGCGACCACGCCGCGGACGGAGAAGCCGCGCCGCCCCGCCGGCACGGCGATCGGCCCGATGGCCATGGACATGTACGGTCTGCTTTCCCCCGGGACGGTGACGGCGTTCGCCGGACCGTCAGGTCACCTGATCAAGATCGTGATCGGGGAGATCCTCGCAGCCGCCCTCGGCCCGGTTCTCTCCGCCCCCGTAGCAATGGACGTGTGACGGGCGTGGAGGTTGCAGGGGGATTCGCGAAAAGTTCCGAGGTGGCCACGACGGCTACACTCACCGGGATTCCGCCACCCGTGAGCAGGGGGTTCGCATGGCCGAGCAGCACGCCGGGCAGCACGTCGAGAGCACGGCCGGCGCGGACGCCGGCGCGGACGTCCGACCGCGCCCGGTGGCCGTCGTCATCGGCCGTCGCCCGGAGCCCGTGCACGATGTCGCGGTGTACGCCTTCGAGGGCATGGCGCCGTTCGAACTCGGCGTGGTGGTCGAGGTGTTCGGGCTGGCGCGGCCGGAGCTGAGCGGCCTGCTGGCCGCGCCCTGGTACGGGCTGAAGGTGTGCGCCGACCGGCCCGGGACGGAGTTGGACGCGGTGGGCGGCTTCGCGCTGACCGCCAAGTACGGGCTGGACGACCTGGCGGCCGCCGACACCGTGGTGGTCCCGGGGGTGCGCAACGCCTTCAGCGGCGAAGTGTCCCCCGAACTGGTCGAGGCGCTGCGGACGGCGCACGAGCGCGGCGCCCGGATCGTGTCGATCTGCTCGGGCGCCTTCGCGCTGGCCGCCGCCGGGCTGCTGGACGGCCGGGAGGCCACCACCCACTGGCGGTACGCCGAACTGCTCCAGCAGCGCTACCCGAAGGTGCTGGTCAACCCGGACGTGCTGTACGTGGACAACGGTGACGTGCTCACCAGCGCGGGCAGCGCGGCGGGGATCGACCTGTGCCTGCACCTGGTCCGGCGGGACCACGGCGCCAAGGTGGCCAACACCGTGGCCCGTCGCTTCGTGGTGGCGCCGCACCGGGACGGCGGGCAGGCGCAGTTCATCGAGGCCGCCGTCCGGCCGGTCGAGGAGGAGGACGACGGGATCGCCCGCAGCATGCAGTGGGCGCTGGACCACCTGGCCGACCAGCTGACCGTCTCGGTGCTGGCCCGGGCGGCCCGGATGTCGGACCGCTCGTACCTGCGGCACTTCACCGCGCGCAACGGCACCAGCCCGATGCGCTGGGTCGTCACCCAGCGCATCGCGGCCAGTCTGTCGTTGCTGGAGTCCCCGGACGGGACGGTGGAGGAGATCGCCGCGGCGGTCGGCTTCGAGAGTGCGGCGACCTTCCGCCACCACTTCGGCCGGGTGATGCGCACCTCACCGACCGCCTACCGGCGCTCCTTCGGGCGCGGGGTGGCGTAGCCGCCGCTTCCCCCGTACCGGCGGCTCCCCCGTGGCCGCCGCTCCCCCCGTGGCGGCGGCTACGCCTTCTCGCTCCGGTCCGCGTTGGCGAGGATGGCGTCGTGCAGCCACTGCGCCAGGCCGGGGGCGAGGTCCTCGTAGGTGGTGGTCCAGCGCGGGTCCGAGACGTACAGGCACGCCAGACCGCGGTGGATGGTGAACGTGCAGTCGTAGAAGTTCCGGCAGATGTGCTGCCGGTGGGCCTCGGCGAGGTCCATGGCCGCGGTGCCGTCGGCGGGCTCGCCGGCGGTGACCGCCTCCACCAGGCGGTTGTTGAGCTCGGTCATCTCGTTCTGGATGCGCTGCCAGTCGGCCTTGGTGTAGCCGCCGGTGCGGCGCTGGGACTCGGCCCAGGCCTCGGTGTCGCCCCAGCGCTGCTCGGCCTCCTGCTCCCACTCCTCGCGGTAGCCCTCACCGAAGATCTCGAACTTCTCCTCCGGGGTCAGCTGAATGCCCATCCTGCGTGCCTCCATGGCGTGTTCGACGGCGGTGGCGAGTTCCTGGAGGTGCCTGATCCGGTCGGTGAGCAGTCGGTGCTGCCGCCGGAGGTGTTCGCTCGGGCTGACCGAGTCGTCGTCCAGGATCGCCGCGATCTCCTCCAGGGGGAATCCGAGCTCGCGGTAGAACAGGATCTGCTGCAGCCGGTCGAGGTCGGCGTCCACGTACCGGCGGTAGCCGGTCCGGGTGCGGCCCGCGGGGGACAGCAGTCCGATCTCGTCGTAGTGGTGCAGGGCGCGGACGGTGACCTTGGCGATCTTCGCCACGGCGCCGACCGAGTAGTCCTCGTTCATCCGGGTTCCCTCCCTGGTGCTGACCACAACCCTCCGCTCTCACGTCGCGTGAGGGTCAAGCCACAGGGTCGAACCGTCGGCGCGGAGGGTCTCAGGTGCCCGCGCCGACCAGCACCCGCTCGCGCCGCCGGGCGGTGCGGCGGCGTCCGTCGCCGCCCTGGGCCGGGGGGCGGGGTCGCCGGGTCCGTTGGGTGGGCCAGAACAGCACGTACCCGGCGGAGACCACCACGAAGGCGAGCCGGACGAAGCCGCGGGCCGAGTCGGACGGGAGGAACAGCGTGCCGCCGTACAGCGCGGCCAGCGCGATCCAGCTCCACCACGGGACCAGCCGCTTCTGTCCGACCGCGTCCCAGAGCAGGGTGCCGAGCAGGATCGAGGCCGTGTAGTACGTGTAGACGCTCGGGTCGAGCAGGATCCGGGCGTCCGCGCCCAGCAGCACCACGGCCGGCCAGCGGCCGCGCCAGACGGCGACGCAGCCGAGGCCGATGCCGAGCGCGAACTGGGTCGGACGGTCCCACCAGGGGGTGGAGGGGTCGGTGACCCCGAACCAGCGCAGCGCGGAGGCGGGCTGGTTCGGGATGGTGAACTTGGCGGCCGCCAGGGTGTCCAGGTTGCCCAGGTAGAACGGCAGCCAGGCGACCGCCACCAGGACGCAGAACCAGATCACGGTGCGCAGCCAGGCGGGCCGGGGCAGGGCCAGGATCAGCGGGGCGAAGGCGATCGCCCAGGGCTTGGAGTCCACCGCCAGGGCCAGGAAGATCGCGACCTGGGTGGGCTTGCCGCGGGCCAGGGCGTGCGCGGCGAGGGTGGTGAAGAACAGCGCGAGGACGTCGTCCAGGTGCGCGAAGCGGACCGAGACCTCGACCCACATCGGGATGAACGCCAGTCCGGCGATCAGCAGGCGCTGCTGGAGCCGGCGGTGGTTGGTGCCGGTGCCCAGGTAGTACAGGGCGGCGGTGCGGCCGATCAGGACCAGCATCACCAGGCCGAGCCCGGCGCTCACCGCCTCCGCGACCAGCTGGCCGACGTGCGGTGAGAACGGGGCGGTGAGCCGGGCGGCGGCCAGGCTGACCGGGCCGATCTGCAGCTCGGGGTGGTGGGCGTAGAGCGCGAGGCCGCCGTCGGCCTGGTGGCTGAAGAGCAGCTGCTCGCCCTGGCGCAGGTAGTGCCAGGAGAACCCGCCGCTGGGCTCGACCAGGAAGAACCAGAGGATCGTCCAGGCGGTCAGCAGGACGTGGTGCCTGCGGAGCGGAAGTCCTGCGATCCGCCCGGTCGCGGCTTCGTAGTCGGTGGTGGTCTGTGCCGTACGTACTACCCGCACCTGTCCCTCTCCCCGCCGTTCCGCCCCCCTCCGGCCGGACATCCTATGTGACGGAGAAGTACCGCCCGTGCCGCCCGGGTGTCCGTACGAACGGACGGCCGGGCGGCACGGCGGCACTCACGGAGCTCCCCCTGGGGTCAGCTCTGCTGGCCCGACTTGCGACGACGCAGCACCACGAGGGTGCCGACACCGGCGACCAGGACGGCGCCGCCGGTGGCCGCGATCGCGGTGGTGTGATCACCGCCACCAGTGGTGGCGAGGGACTTGTCCGCGGTGGCGGCAGCGGTCTTGGCCTTGGTGACACCGCTCGGGGTGATCTTCGGCGGGGTGACGGTCGGGTTCTGCACCGGGAAGTCGATCGGCTGCGGGGCGTCGGTGGTGCTGTCGCCGGACGGCACCGGGGCGCCGGTCGCACCGGAGTCGGACGGCGAGGCGGACGGCGAACCGGTGCCGGTGGCCGGGGCGGTCGGCGCCGTGGTCGGCGTCGTCGGCTCGGCGGTGGGCTTCGTCGGCTCGGTGGTGGGGGTCGAGGTGGCCGTCGCGGTGGCGGTGGCCGGGGCGGTCGGCGACGCGCTGGAGGTCGGCGTGTGGCTGGCCGTGGGCGAGCTGCTCGCGGTCGGGCTCGGCTTGCCGGTCTTGGTCGGGGTGGGGGTCGGGGTGGGCTTGCCGCCGCCGGCCTTGATGGTGAAGCCGGCGCCCTTGATCCCGTCACAGCTGAAGCCGCCGTGGTCGTTCTCGTCGTTGACGTCGGCGGAGTAGACCACCGGCACGACACCGGCCTTGCCCAGCGGGGTGTCCTTGGTGAAGGAGGCGCGGACCTTGATGTCGACGCTCTTGCCCTGGGCGAGGTAGAGCAGGGCGCCGTCGGCGGCGTCACCGTCGGCGGTGACATCGCCGAGGAACATCAGCACGGCGCTGTCGTCGCCGTCGCCGCCACCGGGGGCGATGACGGCGGTCTTCCAGGTGCCGCCGCCGGGCAGCGAGGCCGGCAGCTGGTACTCGAGCTTGAGGTCCTTCGCCTTGAGCGTGCCCGCCTTGTTCTTGAACTTCAGCAGCGGGAAGGCGACGAAGTCGGTCTTCGTCGAGTTGTCGATCCGGTAGGTGAACTCGCGGGCGTCACCACCGGCGATGAAGGTGCCGGGAACGCCGTGCACCGAGAGGTCGAGGGCCTGGTGGCTCGCCTTCTCGGCCGGGGCGGCGGCGGACGGCGTGCCGGTGACACCGACGGCCATGGCGCCCTGGGCGCCGGCCAGCACGAGCGAGGAGGCGAGCGCGGCGGCGCCGGCAAGGGCAAGACTGCGACGTATGGACAAGGAGACCTCACGGAAGTGTCCGGGCGAGGCCCGGGCGCGAGGGGGCGGCCGCAGACGCCGCGAAACCCCCCGCGAAGCTGAAAGTCCGACGGAGAGTACCGAACGATCCAGCCACTCCGGAAGGCAGGTGCCGTGCTGTGGTCCGCGCCCGACCCCGGGGCGCCCGAATCGTCCAACTCCGTCCGTCTGTACGGCTTTTATGCCTCGCCAAGAGATGACCGCGGAGTGACGGGTACACGTCCGGACGACGGTACCGCACGGGCCCGGATGGCGTGAATGCGTCACTCCGCGGGGAGGCCGGGGAATCTCAGTCCGCGAAGAAGGACTTGGCCGCGATCAGCGCCCGCTCGTCGCGCAGGACGTCCCCCGGGCGGGTGCCGTTGCCGAGCAGCGCGCCGCCCCAGCGCATCCCCATGTACTCGGCGGTCAGCCGGAGCGTGCCGATGAGCGGCTCGGCCTTGTCGTCCCCGGTGGCGAGGGCGGTGACGCCCCAGACGGTGCCGCCGCGGAGCGCGGAGCGGAAGTCCAGGCCGGGCACCCGGAACCAGGCCGACCAGTAGTCGAGGTAGAGCTTGGCGGTGGTCGGCAGCGAGTACCAGTACAGCGGCGCGACGAAGACCAGGTCGGTGGCTTCGAGGGTGGCCTCCAGCAGGGTCCGCTCGTGCCCGACCGGCTCGGGGTAGCGGCCGTCACCGGTGTGCCGCAGGTCCTGGAAGGGCGGCAGCGGGTGGTCGGCGAGCCGCAGCCAGCGCTGCTCCGCGCCGGCCGGCAGACTCGACTCGGCGGCCAGCCGGGCGAGTCGCTCGGAGTTGCCGCCGACGCGCGCGCTCGCGTCGAGGAACAGGAAACGGCGTGGCGCCTGGGCGCCGGGCGGCTGGTCGGACATCGGACACTCCCCCGGTCGGGTGCTGCGGACGGAGGTGCGAGCACCCGTCGCGCGCCGGTTATTCCGCGCCCGCGCCCCGGAGAACCGCAGGTGGGCCAGTCCGTCAGCCCGCCGGCCCGTCAGCCCGTCAGCCCGGCCCGGCGACGGGCGACCTCGGCGACGGCGGCCCAGTCCTTGTCCCCGTCGCCGTGGGCCAGCGCGTCCAGGAAGGCGTCCCGCAGGATGCCGCCGAACGGCAGCGGGACGTTGCGCTCGGCCCCGGCCGCGAGGGCGAGGCCGACGTCCTTGAGCCCGAGCGGCAGCCGGAACCCGGCCGGCTCGTAGCGGCGTTCCGCGACCATCGAGCCGTAGCCGGAGTAGACCGGCCCCGGGAAGAGCGTGCCGGTGAGCATCTCCACCAGGTCGGTGGGTCGCACTCCGTGGGCCTCGGCCAGGCTGCACGCCTCGGCCATCGACTCGATCGCGCAGGCCAGCAGGAAGTTGGTGCTGATCTTGGCGGTGTTGGCCTGCCGGGGGCTGTCGCCGAACCGCCAGGTCCGCTCGCCCATCGCGGCGAACAGCGGCTCGGCCCGCTCCAGCAGCTCCGGCGCGCCCGCGGCCAGGATGTTGAGCCGGCCCGCCGCCGCGACCGGGGGCCGGCCGAGGACTGGCGCGGCGACGTAGCCGATGCCGTGCTCGGCGTGCAGCGCCTCGGCGCGCTCGGCGAGCGCCAGCGAGACGGTGGCCATGTTGACGTGCAGGGTCGCGCCCGCGCCCGCCAGCAGCCCGGGGTCGAGCAGCAGCCGCTCGAACGCCTCGTCGTTGGCCAGCATGGAGACCACCGTGTCGGCGGCGAAGACCTCGGCGACCGTGCCGGCCGCCTCCGCGCCCTGGGCCACCAGGGCGGCCACCGGCTCGGGCGAACGGTTCCAGACCCGTACGGCGTGGCCGGCCCGCAGCAGGCTGCCGGCCATGCCCTGCCCCATCGCGCCCAGCCCCACGAAACCGACCGTCGTCGTCCCGGTCATCCGCGCACTCCCGTCGCCGTAGCCGTAGCCGTCCGTTCGTGGCCGACTGTACGTCAGGGCGGACCGGCGCCGGGTGGCTCGGCTCCGGAGTCGTCGCGCGCCGGGGTGGTTGGGTTCCGGAGTCGTCGGGCGCCGGGGTGCTCGGACGGCCGGAGCGGTCAGGCGCCGGGGTGGTCAGGCGCAGACGCGCGCACGCCGGTGGCTGCGGTTCGCGGCGGCCCCGCGCTCCAGTTCGGCCACCACCCGGTGGCGCAGCAACTCGTACTGGGCCTGGAGCCGGCCGGGGCGGGCCGGACGGGCGACCGGGCGGCCGGGGCCGACCAGTTCGTCCGGCCCGAACTGCTCGCGGGTGAGGTCGATCTCGAAGCCGGTGGCGAAGCGGTTCCACCAGTGGAGGTCCGTCCGGACCCCGTCGACGCGCACCTCGCCCATCATCAGCTCGCCGCCGAGCAGGTCGTTCACCACCAGCGACGTCACCCCGCACTGGCCGCGGGCGGGATTGTCGGGACGCCAGTGGGCCAGGTCCTCGGGCGCACAGGTGTCGACACCCCAGGAGGAGCGGATCGCACGTTCGATGTCGTTGAGGGTCCACGCCGTCATACCGGGAAGCCTGCCACGCGGCACTGACAACGACACCGGCTTTTCAAAGGGTCATCGCCTGTTCTGCGACGACCCTCCCGGTGTTCACCCGAACGAGGACGCCGCGGCGCTCAGCCCGGAACACGCGTCCAGCCGGTCGGCCACGGGGTGGGCCGACCGGCCGGGTGCGTCACTTCGCCAGGGCGGCGACGCCTGCCTGCGCGAACTGCTCGTCCAGGTCGCCGCTGGGCGCGCCCGCGACACCGATGCCGGCGACCGGAGCGCCCTTGGCCTGCACCGGCGCACCACCGGCCAGGAACAGCGTGCCCGGGATGTCCTTCAGGTTGGGGGCCTGGGCGAGGCGCTTGGCCAGCTCCGAGGTCGGGGCGTTCCAGGAGACCGCCGTGAAGGCCTTGCGCTCGGCCGACTCCGGGGCCTGCGGGCCGGCGCCGTCGCCCTTGAGCAGGACCCGGGTGACGCCGTCGCGGTCGACCACGGCGACCGAGACGTGCTGGCCGGCCTTGGTGGCCGCGTCCAGGGCGGCCTGGGCGGCGCGGGTGGCGGCGTCGATGGTCAGGCCGGTGCTCTGGGCCAGGTCCTTGTTCTGGGTGTCGACCTTGACGGCGGACGGCGCGGCCGGGGTCTCGGTGGTCTCGGCGCTGGCCGAGACGGCGCCCACACCGGCGGCGGCGAGCGCGGCGACGGCGACGGTGCCGGTCAGCACCCGGGTGCGCACGGAGGTCTTCTTCATGGTCCAGCTCCTCAACGGATCTGCGGGGTCTGCGGGGTCTGCGGCCCGCACGGCGGATCGGGCCGCGGCGGATTCGGGGCCGGGCGACGGGGGGACCGCCCGGCTCGGCTTCGATCCTCCGGCCGGATCCGGGCGCGCGGCATCGACGTTCCGGCGCGACCGTCCGGGCATGATGGGGGACGGCGCCGTCAACCGATCGGCTGATGCGGGGCCGGGCCGGACGGGTCACCATCGAGGGATCGGCGCAGGTCAGTGCGCTGAGCGCTGGTACCGCGCGCCGTGCACCGCGCACCGTGCACCGCGTACCGCGTACCGCGTACCGCCAGGAGCCGCCCGTGCAGCTGCCCCGCCCGTCCACCGGTCGGTCCGTCCGCCGGTCCGTCGGCGGCCGCGACGCCGGGGACCCGGACGCGGGCCGGCTGGCGCTGCTGCTGGACTCCGCGTTCCTGCTGCTGCTCGCCGCCTCGCTCAGCCGCTACCTCACCCACCACGCCGGGAGCCCCTGGATCCCCTGGGTGATCGGGCTGAGCGCCACCCTCGCCGTCGCCCGGCCAGCCGCCTCCTGGTTGGACCACCGCCGCCCGCCCGCGCCCGGCCCTCCACGCCGGTGGCCGTTGGCCCTGGTGGTCGCGCTCTGGGTGGTGTTGGTGCTGCTCGCCCCGAGCTTCGCCTGGTGCGCCGTCCCGCTGATCTACACCGCGCTGCGAGCGCTGCCCGCGAAGGCGGCGATCCCGCTGGTGGCGGCGCTGACGCTACTGGTGGTGATCGCCGAGATCCGGCTGCCCGGCGGGGCGGACGCCACCCTCGTCCTGCTGCCGCCCGCGGTGGCCGCGCTGGCCACCGGGGTCTTCCTGTTCATGGCCCGGCAGGCCGCCCGGCAGCGGGCGCTGATCGCCGACCTGGTCCGCACCCGGCGCGAACTCGCCGCCACCGAACGGCGGGAGGGCACCCTCGCCGAGCGCGAGCGGCTGGCGATGGAGATCCACGACACCCTGGCACAGGGCCTGTCCAGCCAGCGGATGCTGCTGCAGGCCGCCGAGCGCACCTGGGACACCGATCCGGCGACCGCCCGTACCCACGTCCGGACCGCCGCCGAGGTGGCCTCCCGGAACCTGGCCGAGGCCCGCCGCTTCGTCCACGACCTCGCCCCGGCCGAGCTGGCCGACGGCGGCACCCTGGACCGGGCGCTGCGGGCGCTGGCCGAGCGGGAGTCCGCCGAGAGCAGGCTACCGGTCCGCTTCCACCTGGACGGCACGCCCGCACCGCTGCCCGCCGCCGCGCAGTCCGCGCTGCTGCGGATCGCCCAGGGCGCGCTGGCCAACGTCCGCGAGCACGCCGCGGCCTCGGCGGCGGCGATCACCCTGTCCTTCCTGGGCGACCAGGCGGTGCTGGACATCGCCGACGACGGACGGGGCTTCGACCCGGACGCGGCCGGTTCCGGCGGCGGGCGCGGGTACGGCCTGCCGGCCATGCGGGCCCGGCTGCGGCAGCTGGGTGGCAGGCTGACCGTGGAGAGCACCCCCGGCGAGGGCACCGTCGTCTCCGCCGTGATCCCCCTGGAGCAGCGATGAACACGACCCCTGTCCGGCTGCTGGTCTGCGACGACCACGCGGTGGTGCGGGCCGGCCTGCTGGCGCTGCTCGCCAGCGCGGGCGACATCGAGGTGGTCGGCGAGGCGAGCACCGGGGAGGAGGCGGTCGCGCTGGCCGCCAAGCTGGCGCCGCGGGTCGTGCTGATGGACCTCCAGCTCGGCGACGGCATCGACGGCGTGGAGGCCACCCGGCGGATCACCGCCGCCCCGGGCGGGCCGCACGTCCTGGTGCTCACCACCTACGACACCGACGCCGACATCACCCGGGCGATCGCCGCGGGCGCCACCGGCTACCTGCTGAAGGCCGAACGCCCGGAGGAGCTGTTCGCCGCCGTCCACGCGGCCGCCCAGGGCCGGACGGTGCTCTCGCCACCGGTCGCCTCCCGGGTGATGGCGCAGATGCGGGCGCCCGCGCCGCAGCTCACCGAGCGCGAGCAGGACATCCTGGAACAGCTGGCGCAGGGCCTGGGCAACCGGGAGATCGCGCGGGCGCTGTTCATCAGCGAGGCGACGGTGAAGACCCATCTGGGCCGGATCTACGACAAGTTGGGCGTGGACACCCGGGCCGGAGCGGTGGCGGTGGCCAAGGAGCGCCGGCTGCTGCGCTGAGCCGGCCGCACGGCCAGGAGGGTCGGCTGCTGCGCTGGGCACTCGCGCGGTGTCACTGTGTGCTGCCATGATGCTCGGAATGTCGGATTCCAGGCGCCGCACTCCACACGCCGAGCCGGTCCCGGGCGCGCGCCCGGCTGCCGTACGTCGCCCTGACCGGCGCACAACTGCCTGGTGGGACGCCTGTTGGAGCAACCAGAACCCGTCCTCACGATTGTGGATTTTTCGTGGATCTCACTATTGACAAACCAACCACGCGGTTTGTTAGCGTGATACCACGACGTCCCCGGAGGTGGGGGCTCGCCGGGGCCTGTGCGGACCGCTCTCGCCGGAGGGTGTTGCCAGGGGGGACGGCGGGATTGCCGGGGTGTCGGGGGGAGCGGCAGCGCCGAAGCCGCGCGACGAGGCGGCGTGGAGCGGGTCCGGGGGGACTCGCTCCACGCCTCCCCCGTGAGCCCCGCATCACATCAGCGCGCTCCAGTACGGGCAGTGCACGTCCGGCAGTGGCGCGGACCCGCCGACCCCCGGCCACTCCGGGCAGGCCACTCCGGGCGAGCTCGCGGTCAACGCGATCTCACCGAACTCACCGATGCTCAGCGCCAGTTGATAGCCGTCGCGGGTGACGGCGGCCACCCCCGCCCGGTCCCGCCCGGCGTTCAGCGAGGTGATCGCCCACCCCCGCCGCCGCCAGTGCCGCTCCACCACCCCCGCCAACTCCGCCTGGCGACACGGCGATACGACGGTGCGCAGGTACCGGCCCCGGGTGACGTACCAGCGCGCCTCCGACTCCCGGCCCGGCAGCGGCAGTCGCGCGCCCGCCCGAGGTGCCGCCGCGCACCAGGCCGGCGCCGGCCGGACGGCGTCCACGGTTTCCCGAAGCAGCGCCTCGCAGCGTTCCGCCGCGTCGAGTTGATCAGCCGTCACCTCCGGGGCCAGCACCGGCCACCAGGCGGGCGCGGACGGGGAGCCGTCGCGACAACCGTCCGGGCATCCGACGTTCAGTTCGGCGCCACCTGACTGCACTGGGCCCTCCGTACTCCTCCCGGCGTTCAACCCGGGCAGGCATTCCGTCACCCCTTGGACGGTGGCCGGGCACGGACAGTTCCGCTCCGCACCGTTCCTCCACCTCGAATTGCACTACACGGTGCAGTTGAATCACTGATCTGCACCGTGTAGTTTACTTCTCATCGCAGCCCGACCGGCTGGCCCGAACCGGATCAGACCAGGAGGAACCCCCGCCATGCCCACCATCACCGTCGGCACCGCCCGCATCCCCTACCGCGTCGTCGGCGACGGCCCCGACACCCTCGTCCTGGTCCACGGCACCGGCCCCGGCTCCGGCATGTGGGACGCCATGCTGGACTCCTTCACCGACCGCTACACCGTGCTGCTGCCGGACCTCTCCGGCAGCGAGGCCGCCGAGGACGACGGCGGCCCGCTCACCCTGGAGACCCTCGCCGAGCAGGTCAACGCCGTCATCGCCGACGCCGGCCGCGGCCCCGTCGACCTCCTCGGCTTCTCACTCGGCGCCGTCGTCGCCACCGCGGCCGCCGCGCTACGCCCCGACCAGGTCCGCCGCCTGATCGCCACCGCCGGCTGGGTCGGCGCCGACCAGGACGAGTACCTGCGACTCTCCATGGCCACCTGGCTCTCCCTCGCCGACCACCCCGAGGCCTTCGGGCGCTACGCCACCCTCACCGCCTTCAGCCGCGACTTCCTCAACCGCATCGGCCGCCAGGCCGTCGAGGCCAACACCGCCTACATGCGGCCGACCCCCGGCACCCTCCGGCACATCGCCCTGGACCTCACCCTGGACCTCACCCCGCTGCTCCCCCGTGTCCAGGCCCCCACCCTGGTGATCGGCTGCACCCAGGACGCCACCGTCCCGGTCGAGAACACCCGCCGCCTCCACGCCGCCCTCCCCACCAGCAGCTACGCCGAGTTCGACACCGGCCACATCGTCCTCGCCGAACAGCCCGCCGCCTTCACCAATACCGTCCGCGACTTCCTCGCCGCCGGATGACCGACGGGCTGCGGGCAACGGGCGGCAGGCTACGGGCGGCGGGCTGTTCGACGACGGGCGGCGGAAGCGGGAGTTGGAGCACACCGCCGCCCAGGCAACAAGCCCCTGCTCAAAACGGCCGATAACCGCGCATGGTGATCCGAATCAAATTGACTGAACGTCAGCTTTTGGGATGAAACTGCCTTGTTAGCTTCACTGGCAAGGAGTAGACCATGCGCATACTCTTCACCGGCCCCGCCTCGGCCGGCCACCTGTTCCCGATGGTGCCCACCGCGCAGGCGCTGCGCGCCGTCGGGCACGAGGTCCTGTTCGCCTGCGGGCAGCCGCTCGACCAGCTCCGCAGCGCGGGCTTCCCGGTCGTCGAGATCGGCGACGGCCGGCACCTGCGGGAGATGTTCGAGGAGCGGCTCGACGGCAAGGTCGAGTACGTCAACCGGGACAAGTCGCAGGAAGAGATCTTCGACCTGGCGGCCGCGATCTTCGCGCACGCCTCCCGCCCCGCGGTCGACCAGCTGCTGGAGATCACCAGCGACTGGGGCGCCGACCTGCTCGTCCACGACTCCTTCCACGCCGCTCCCCCGCTGGTGGCGGCCCTGCTCAAGATCCCGTCGGTGGTCCACAACTTCGGGGTCAGCACCGGCCTCCCCATGGTCGACCTGCTCGCCTCCCGCGTCACCGACCTCTACGAGCGGCACGGTCTGACCGGGCCGGCCACTGCCACCGCGCTCAACGTCGGCCCGCTCGGCGGCGACCCGGACGGCCTGCGGATGCGCTACATCCCCTACAACGGCGGCGGCATGGTCCCGACCGAGTTCCTCCGCCCCGCCGACCGCCCGCGGGTCGTCGTCACTCTGGGCACCGTCCTCGCCGAGCTCGACGGCGTCCGGGCCGTCGTCCGCATGGTCGAGGCCGCGGCCGAGGTCGACGCGGACTTCCTGCTCGCCGTCGGCGACGCCGACCTCGCCCCGCTCGGCACCCTGCCCGCCAACGTCCGCGGACTGCCCTGGGTCCCGCTCAACGAACTGCTCAGCCGCGCCGACGCGCTGATCCACCACGGCGGCTCGGGCACCATGCTGACCGCCCTTCAAGCCGGCCTGCCCCAGCTGCTCCTCCCCCAGGGCGCCGACCACTACAACAACACCGAGGCCCTCACCGCCACCGGCGCCGCCCTGAGCTCCGCCTCCGACGCCGTCGACACCCCCCTCCTCAACCGCCTCCTCACCGACCCCGCCCTCCGCACCGCCGCCCGCCGCCTCCAGGCCGACAACGCCGCCCTCCCCACCCCCGCCGCCCTCGTCCCCACCCTCGAATCCCTCACCACCGCCCACTGACCCCCACCGGGCCACCGTCGGTAACCGCCCGTATGCGGGCAAGGGAAACGCCGCAGGTCAATGACCTGCGGCTTTTCCGTATGGAGCGGGCGACGAGAATCGAACTCGCGCTCTAAGCTTGGGAATCTTTGGGCCTCCGGGCCGCAAAGTGGCCCTGACCTGTGCCGATACCAGTGCAACCAGCCTTTCGGACACCCAGCGCAGACCGCTGCTGTCCACCGACCCCTGTCGCATCAAGGGCGGCGGCAAGGAGAAGGCCGCCGAGCGCCCCCACGCGACCATCGAGCAGGTCCTCCAGCTCGCCGAGCTGATGGGCCCGCGCTGGCAGCTGATGGTCTTCGTCGCCGCCTTCATGGCCCTGCGCCCGGAGGAACAGGCCGAACTCCGGCGCCGCGACGTCGACCTGGACAAGGGGATCGTGTGGATCCGCCGCGCCGCCCCCGAACTCTGCACCGGCGAACGCGCCGTGGGCGACCCCAAGTCCGACGCCGGCAAGCGCGCGCTCCGCATCCCGACCGAACTCCTCCCTGAGTTCGAGCGGCACCTGCGCTGGTACGCGCAGGACGGCGAGGACGGCCTGTTGTTCGTCGGCGAGCGCGGTGCCCCGTTCCGCCGCTCGACCTTCGGCCGCAAGTGGCGCAAGGCCCGCGCGAAGCTCGGCATGGACGGCTTCCGCTTCTACGACCTGCGCCACACCGGCAACGTCCTCGCCGCCAACACCGGCGCCAGCCTCCGGGACCTCATGGCCTTCATGGGCCACAACTCCCCTCGCGCAGCGCTGATCTACCAGCACTCCACCGAGGAGCAGCAGACCAAGATCTCCAACGGCATCAGCGCCGCCGTCGTCGACATCCGCAGCGCCCGGCGCAAGCGAACGACGGGCGATCGCGAGGCCCACGAGACGCTCTGGGAGGAAGCGGAGTAACAACATGAGTACCCGGGCCAACGACCCAGCTGGCGGTTGTTGCCCGTGAGGCGTGGCCCGCCCAAACCATCCGTTGGCTCAGCCGACCCGCGCCAACTAACAGACCTGCGCAGCGCTGTGTGCTGCGGCGCCCGGTACGACCGTTCCTGGCACCGCAGCACACTCCTCCGCGTTCCCGGTACCGACCCATCCGGTGGAAATGGCCGACGAGTGCCAGCGGCAGAGAGAGATAGCCGAGGGCGCTCCCGCGACCAGTCCGGTCCCGTTCAGCGCGGCATCGACCTCGCGTGCTCCTGGCGCAACTGGGCCCAGGCCGCGACCTGGTCCGGCTCACCGGACGGAAGCTGCCCGCCACCCCGCTCGACCAGAACCGACGCCGTAGCGATGAACCCCACCGTGAGCGATCGGAGGATTGGGTGGGTCGCCTCCTGGTACCGCCGCACGAGTTCGGCGATAAAGGCCTCCAGAACCGGGATATCGAGTTCGCACTCGTCCTCGATGATCTCACCGATTCCCGAATGCAGCCCGAAAGCAGATGCCACCGCCGCCGCCTCTCCGGTGAACAGCCTGGCCACCGTGTTCGACGGATCCCACACGATCTCGTCCCCCACCTGGAAAGTACAACTCACTGCGCCCACCTAACTGATACATCCACGCCCGGATTGGCGGCTTTCCAATCCTCGACAGCTTGTTCAACCGCAGCCCTGAACTGGGGTGTTGCTCCCGGCTCCGTGAAGTCCATGCCAAGTGGGGCATTCTCGTAACCCTCAAGATAGGGACGAGCGCGGACATAGGAGTCGAGCTTCTTGACGACATTCTTCTGCACCCACTTCTGGGGGTCCATCCGCGGGTCCTGGCCAGTGGCTGTCTTCTCCTCCCAGAGGGTTCCGTTCTCCACCCGATCGATATCGGTGATCGTATCCGAAAGATCAGAGGGATTGTCGACAACGTAGTTGGTGTCACCCTCCTGAGGAGGCCGGACGCGATTCGAGACGGGCTCGCCGCCGGTGTCTCCCCCACCACCGCCACCACCTCCGTCGGAGTTCATGTTGACCCGATCCGGACCAGCCGCGTCATGCATGATCGTGTTCAGACCAACGCCGGCCATCCCGAGACCGCCGGTGATGGCCACGGCTGAGATGACGTTGACCGGCACACCCAGCACCGCCCCGATACCCGTGACGTCGAGAGCGAAGCCGCCGATCTCGCCGCCCGCGCCGAGCACCGCCAGGCCGAGCCCTCCTGCCAGCTGGAGCACAGCACCCGGGTCATGCACCATGGCGTTGCCCACCGACGCGAGGTCGCCAAGAACCACCTCTCCGGCCTTCTCGACGAAATGCCCGGCATCGGAGAAGAACCCACCGATGTCGTCGCCCAGACGGGACCAGAAACCCGGCTTGGGCGGCGCCAGGTCACGGGCCTTCCCAACTTTGGAAGCTGCACTATCACCAGCAGATGACAGCTGTTCTCTGGCACCGCGCAGCGTTTCACCCGCGGCTGCCTTATCGCCGGAGTTCCACTGGCTGACCGCTGTGGCCGCCTGGGCCTGTGCCCACACCAGAGTCGAGACATAGCTCTTGAGCGCGTCTGCGGCATCGTGAAATGCGTCGCCAGCTTGGAGCCACTTTCCCGGCTGCCCATGGAATGCGTGGCGGAATGCGTCTCCGGCGTCTCCACGCCAGCCGTCAACCGTGTCGATCCGTTGGAGTCCGGCTCCTGCCTGATGCAGGTGGTCTCCGTAGGAACGCAGTTCGGCCTCGGTCGCGTAGATCGCCGCCGGACTTCCGGGGACCAACGACTTCGGATCGCTCGTGGTGCCGAGTTCGGCCGCCATCAGCGCACTCCGGGATCGGTCCCGGGAGCGGTCACCATGTTGCCGCTCTGCACGACATGCTGGTGTGCGTCCTGCTCAGCCTTGGTGTACGCATTCACACTGAGCGTCAGCCGACTTCTGATCTCCTTGCCGTCCTTGGCAAGGTTGTCCACACCACGATTCCATCGACTCAGGAAATCGGACAGCGTGCTCGCCAGGTGGCCATGACCGATCGCCGACGAGTCATGGGGTATGTCGGCAACCTTCCGCCGGCTCACCTGCTCGAGAGTGCCATTCACGCCTGCGGCCGCGTCCCGTAACGCACCCAGATCTACCGAGTAACCATCTTGCACCGCATCCCCCTTGCACTCTGCCGGCATCACATCCCGCCCCGGCCGCTGTGGAACCCACCGCGCCGACCTATCCCATCCTGCGATGGGACGAACAAATCTTCTATCGATCAACTACCAAATAAAGGTCAAGAGTTGTGAATCAGCGCACCGATCAGGACAGCGGCGGGAGGCGGCAAGCCGCGCCCCTGCCTTCCACGGCACACAGGCCCGACGGCTCGGCTCGCCACGGTGACAAGTCGCTTCTCCCCGAGCAGAAGATCGCCGCCAGCAGGGGCTCAGCTCACTGCTGCTGCCGCCTCCATCGCTCCGAAAGCCGCCCTGCGGCTCGGCCTTCCAGGCGCGCGGCGATCGGAAGACGCGTGACTTCAAAGATCGCCCAGCCGCGTTCTGGCACGGATCTGGCACGGTGGGGGTGGATTGGTCTAGACAATGCGAAAGCCCCAGGTCGTTGACCTGGGGCTTTGCCGCTGGAGCGGGCGACGAGAATCGAACTCGCGCTCTAAGCTTGGGAAGCTCATGTTCTACCATTAAACTACGCCCGCCTGATGAGCCGTCAGAGACCGCTCGATCCAGTGTCACTGTACCCCATCCGTGACTGTGGTTGCACAGCCGGTCCGAGGCCGTGGCGGAGCGGGGTGGGGGTGGGCGGGGGGCGTACTGTTTGGGCCGCGTGCGAATGCTCCGGTGGGCGTGGGGTCGGGGCGGCGAGCCATGGTGTGGAATGTCCGGAACATCCCCTAATGTGACGCTGTCTCGGGGCCTGGCCGGCCGCCGGGGCGCGATGAGTACGGGTGAGTACTGGGTTAGGGATGGGAAGGGGATCGATGGAGCAGCGCGCCGTCGTTCGTTGTGCCGAGGGGCACCTGTTCAGCACCACCACGTTCCCGATGCAGAACCTCGGTCCCGGGCGGCTCGGGCCCGGGCGGTTGATCCGCTGTCCGCAGTGCGGACGGCTCCGGAGCTCGGTGCTGGCCGACGCACGGGAGCTGTCGACGGCGCAACTGGCGCGGGCGATGCGGACGGAGGCCGCGGAGTTCCTGGCCTGACGGCCGTCGGAAGGACGTAGCGGGCCCCGGGCGGATTCGTCCGGGGCCCTGTCGTGCACGTAACCTCGAAGCGTGCTGCTCTCTGACAAGGACATCCGGACCGAAATCGACCTGGGCCGGGTCGGCATCGACCCGTTCGACCCGGCGATGATCCAGCCGTCGAGTATCGACGTGCGCCTCGACCGCTTCTTCCGCGTGTTCGAGAACCACAAGTACCCGCACATCGACCCCTCCGAGGAGCAGCCGGATCTGACCCGGCTGGTCGAGCCGGACGGCGACGAGGCGTTCATCCTGCACCCGGGCGAGTTCGTGCTGGCCTCGACGTACGAGGTCATCACGCTGCCCGAGGACGTGGCCTCCCGGCTGGAGGGCAAGTCGAGCCTGGGCCGGCTGGGCCTGCTCACCCACTCCACGGCCGGCTTCATCGACCCCGGTTTCAGCGGCCACGTGACGCTGGAGCTGTCGAACGTCGCGACGCTGCCGATCAAGCTGTACCCGGGGATGAAGATCGGGCAGCTCTGCCTGTTCCGGCTCTCCTCGCCGTCGGAGCACCCGTACGGCTCCGAGCGCTACGGCTCGCGCTACCAGGGCCAGCGCGGCCCGACGCCGTCCCGCTCCTACCTGAACTTCCACCGCACCGAGGTCTGATCCCGGCAGAGTGCACGCACGGCGGGCGGCCGCCCCTCACCGCGAGGGGTGGCCGCCCGCGGCGTTCTCAGGCCCGCTTGGGGCTGGTGACCGCGACCAGCTCGGTGCCGTCCTCGGACAGCCGCAGCTCGGTGCGCAGTTCGGCGAGCTCGCCGAGGTGGTGCAGGTGCGTGCCGCCGCAGAAGATCTGCGCGCCCCCCTCGGGCAGTTCGCAGTGCCACTGGCGGCGGGCGGTGAGCTCGGGGCCGGGGACCTCGATCCGGACCGGCGCGTCGGCCGCGACCCAGGCCGCGAGCCGCGCGTTGACGGCCTCGGTGAGGGCGGGCAGGGCGTCGGCGAGGGCGGGGAACTCCTCGGTGGCGTCCGCCGTGAAGCCCTTCTTCTTCAGCGACTTGCCCAGCCGGTAGGTGTCGGTGCTGGCCTCGGTGTCCATCACCGAGCTCGCCATCGCGAGGCTGTCGAAGTCGGGGTTGCCGAAGGCGTCCGAGCGGCCCGGGTCCTTGCGCCAGCGCGGGGCGAGCGCGGCGTTCAGGGCGAGGGCGAGCAGGTGGCAGCCGCTGTGCGAGGCGCTCAGGGCGGCCCGGCGCCCGGCGTCGACGGCGAGGGTCGCGGTGCGGCCCGTGATGTCGCCGGGGTCGGTGTCGAGGACGTGCAGGACCAGCCAGGACCACGCCTCGTCCCCGCGCTTCACCGGGATCTCGGCGCCGACCAGCAGCGCGCCGCCGTCCGGGCCGACCGCGCCGGTGAGGCAGTCCACCACGGCCAGCTCGGCGCCGTCGACGGTCAGGGTGCCGTGGTCGGCCGGCTGGTCGGGCCAGGTGTGGTCGAGCGGGTGGAACGGGGTCGTCCCGGTCACCACGGCGTACCGGCCGTCGGCCAGCGGGTGCACCGCGAGCACCGGGGACTCTCCGGTCACCGCCCCGGCCGGGAAGCTGACGTGGGTGGTGGGGAGGGTCATGGCTGGCTCCGGTGGCTGTGGACGAACGAGGTCGAGCGGGCCCTGGCCTACCGGCCCGACCCGCCCACCATTCTGCCTCCCGCCCCTCAGCCCAGGGTCGGCAGCTTGATCAGCACCAGCAGCGCGACCAGCTGCACTGCCGCGGCCGCCGCCGCCTTGCCCCAGGGCAGGTCGTGCAGCCGCCGGACCATGCTGGTCAGCAGGTACGCGCAGAACATCCAGGTGGCCCAGCCGACGACCTGGACCACCGCGCTGCCGGAGGGCAGCACCAGGTCCAGCAGCAGCCGGGGGGCGTCGGTCAGCCAGCCGACCAGCGCGGCCAGGCCGACCGTCGACTTCCACGGGCCGTCGCCGCCGAGCTGGCGGGCCAGCGCGTAGGTGACCGCGCCGAAGATCCCGCCGGCCAGGGTGAAGCCGACGGCGGCGGCGAACAGGCCGGTCAGCGCCACGGAGAAGGTCGAGTTGACGATGTCGTCGTGGGTCAGCCCGATGGCGAGCACCGCGAGCGCGCCGTACAGCAGCGAGACGGTGAGGGCGGGCAGCCAGACCTGGTGGTCGCGGGTGCGGTCGAAGATCGCGGTCGGGCTGCGGAAGAGGCCGGTGAACAGCTCGCGCCACTGCGGCCGGGGCCCGGCGACGTGCGGCGCGGACTGGCCGCCCGCCCGGTAGACCGCGACGTTGTCCTGGCCGTACGGCGGCTGCGGCTCCTGGCCGTACGGCGCGTGCTGGTCCTGGCCGTACGGCGGCTGCTGCCCGTAACCGTCGTCGTAGTGGCCGGGACCCGGGCCCTGGCCGTACCAGCCCCGGTCCTGGCCCGGACCGGGCTCGTGACCGTACGGCTGCTGCCGGCCGTACGGGTCGCCGACCGGGAAGGAGCGGGTGCTGCCCGGCCGGTCGGCCGCGTACGGGTCGTACCCGTCGCCGACCGTACCGCCGGGACCGCCGGCAGGACCCCCCGGGCCACCGGCCGCCGTCGGGTGCGGGGCCGTGAAGTACTCCGGCCCGTCCGGCTGCCCGTGCCCCCCGGGCGCCCCCGCCGACGGCGGGGCCGACCATCCGCCGTGCGGGCGGTCGGCGCCCTGACCGCTGTCGTATCGATTACCAGCCACGCTCCGAAGGTACCCGTCCGGCCCAACGCGCGTCGGCCCCGGACGGAGCCGGGGCCGGTTTGCAGCGAGCCTGAGACGAACGGGTCCGAAAGCCCCCGGGATGTCGCTACCGCTGGGCGGTGACCGACGGCCCGTGCACCGCGGCGGCCGCGCTGGTGCCGGCCGGGCAGCCGCCCGGGCCGGCCGAGACGCGCACCGCGCCGACCGGCAGCAGGGTGCCGCAGGCGACCCGGATGCCGCTGGGCAGCTCGTTGTCGGACTCCACGATCGCGCCGTCGCCGATCACCGCGCCGTCCAGCGCCGAGCGGTCGCCGACGGTGGCGAAGGCGCCCACGATCGAGTCCTTGACCAGGGTGTCCGGGCCGATCACCGCGCCGGGCAGGATGACGCTGCCCTCGACGATCGCACCGGCCTCGATCACCGCGTCCTCGGAGACCACGGTGCCGCCGCTGAGCACCGCGCCCGGGTGGACGGTGGCGCCGGGCAGCAGCAGGGCGTCGCCGGTCGGGCCGGGGACGGCCGGGGAGTCGACCTTGCCGAGCACCAGGTCGGCCGAGCCGCGGACGAACGCGGCCGGGGTGCCGAGGTCCAGCCAGTACGAGGTGTCGACGACGCCGCGCAGCAGCGCGCCGGTGGCCAGCAGCTCGGGGAAGGTCTCGCGCTCGACGGACACCTCCCGGCCGGCCGGGATGCGGTCGATGACGGAACGGGTGAAGACGTAGCAGCCGGCGTTGATCTGGTCGGTGACGATCTGCTCCGGGGTCTCCGGCTTCTCCAGGAACTCCAGCACCCGCCCGTTCCCGTCGGTCGGGACGAGGCCGAAGGCGCGCGGGTCCTCGACCCGGGTGAGGTGCAGGGTGACGTCGGCCCCGGCGGCCACGTGGCCGTCGCGCAGGGCGGCGATGTCCAGCCCGGAGAGGATGTCGCCGTTGAAGATCAGGACCGGCTCGTCCGGCCCGCAGGTCAGCCCGGAGGCGGCGTTGCGGATGGCCCCGCCGGTGCCCAGCGGCTCGCGCTCGGTCAGGTAGACCAGCTCGATGCCGTACGGGGTGCCGTCCTGGAAGTGGTCCTCGAACACTTCGGCCAGGTACGAGGTGGCCAGCACCACGCGGGTGACCCCGGCTGCGGCGGCACGGGCCAGCTGGTGCGCGATGAACGGGACACCCGCCACGGGCAGCATCGGCTTGGGGGTGTGGGTGGTCAGCGGACGCAGTCGCGTGCCCTTACCACCGACGAGCATGATCGCCTCGGTCATGGTCTGCGCTGTTCCCCTTGTGGTCTCTGCGGCCCGGCCCGGCGGGCCGATACCTCCGTCGGTCTTCTGACCCGTCCGGAACGGGTCGACCGGCCTCGCGGCCGGTCCGGCGCCTACTGTATTTCCTTCCGACCGAATGCCCGTCCGGCGGCCGTGCGATCGATGTCACCCTCCGCCCGGCCGCCCGGCCCCGGGGCCCCGACCGGGGGCGCCAAAAGCCCGGCCCGGCGGGCGCGTTGGCGGCGTCCACCGGGCCGGGCGGTTGTAGCAGAACTGTCGAACAGCGGTCGCTACGCGTCCACCGTCGCGGGCTCCTCGGCCTCGGCCGGCGGGGTCGCCTTCACCGAGTCGAGCAGCAGCTGGGCCACGTCGACCACCTTGAGGTGCTCCTTGGCCGCGCCCTCGTTCTTCTTGCCGTTGACCGAGTCGGAGAGCATCACCAGGCAGAACGGGCAGGCGGTGGAGACGATGTCCGGGTTGAGCGACAGCGCCTCGTCCACGCGCTCGGTGTTGATCCGCTTGCCGATGCGCTCCTCCATCCACATCCGGGCACCGCCGGCGCCGCAGCAGAAGCCGCGCTCCTTGTGGCGGTGCATCTCCTGCTGGCGCAGACCGGGGACCTTGTCCATGATCTCGCGCGGCGGGCTGTAGACCTTGTTGTGGCGGCCCAGGTAGCAGGGGTCGTGGTAGGTGATCAGGCCCTCGACCGGGTTGACCGGGACGAGCTTGCCCTCGTCGATCAGGTGCTGCAGCAGCTGGGTGTGGTGGATCACCTCGAAGTGCCCGCCGAGCTGCGGGTACTCGTTGGCGATGGTGTTGAAGCAGTGCGGGCAGGTGGCCACGATCCGCTTGGTCGGGGCGTCCTCCAGCGCGGCGTTCAGCGTCTCGACGTTCTGGGCGCCGAGCATCTGGAACAGGAACTCGTTGCCCAGGCGGCGCGGGGAGTCACCGGTGCAGGTCTCCTCCTTGCCGAGGATCGCGAACTTCACGCCCGCGGTGTGCAGCAGCTCGGCGAAGGCCTTGGTGGTCTTCTTGGCGCGGTCCTCCAGGGCACCTGCGCAGCCGACCCAGTAGAGGTACTCGACCTCGGCCGGGTCGATGTCCTCGCCGATCACCGGCACCTCGATGCCGGTCTCCTTCTTGAGCTCCTTGACCCAGTCCAGGCGGGCCTTGGTGGCCATGCCCCACGGGTTGCCCTTGTTCTCCAGGTTCTTGAGCATCGTCCCGGCCTCGGTCGGGAAGTTGCTCTCGATCATCACCTGGTAGCGGCGCATGTCGACGATGTGGTCGATGTGCTCGATGTCCACCGGGCACTGCTCGACGCAGGCGCCGCAGGTGGTGCAGGACCACAGCACGTCCGGGTCGATGACGCCGTTCTCCTCGGCGGTGCCGATCAGCGGGCGCTCGGCCTCGGCCATGGCGCTCGCCGGGACGTCCTTGAGCTGCTCGGCGGTGGCCTGCTCGGTGCCCTCCATGTCCTTGCCGCCACCGGCCAGCAGGTACGGCGCCTTGCCGAAGGCGTGGTCCCGCAGGCTCATGATCAGCAGCTTCGGGGAGAGCGGCTTGCCGGTGTTCCAGGCCGGGCACTGCGACTGGCAGCGGCCGCACTCGGTGCAGGTGGAGAAGTCGAGGATGCCCTTCCAGGAGAAGTGCTCGACCTGGGAGACGCCGAAGACGGCGTCGTCGGCCGGGTCCTCGAAGTCGATCGGCTGGCCGCCCGAGGTCATCGGCTGCAGCGCGCCCAGCGCGACGGCACCGTCGGCGTTGCGCTTGAACCAGATGTTCGGGAAGCCCAGGAAGCGGTGCCAGGCCACGCCCATGTCGGTGTTCAGCGAGACCGTGATCATCCAGATGAAGGAGACGGAGATCTTGATCATCGCAACCAGCCAGAGCAGGTTGTGCAGGGTGCCGACGCTCAGTCCGGAGAACAGCTTCACCAGCGGGTACGAGACCACGTACGCGACCGAGTAGTGGTCGACACCCAGCTGGGCGCCCTCCAGGCCGCGCAGGGTCAGGATGGCCGCGCCGATGACCAGGATGACCGCTTCGATGAAGTACGCGAAGCCCATGTTGGAGCCCGCGAAGCGGGACTTGCGGCCCGCCTTGTTCGGCAGGCTCAGCTGGCGGATCACGGTCAGCACCGCGATGCCGAGGAAGGTCACGAAGCCGAGCAGTTCCTGGAACACCAGGTACGGCGTCCAGTCGCCGACGATCGGGACCTCGAAGTCCGGGTCGAAGAGCTGACCGAACGCGCCGACCAGGGTGAGGATCAGCGCGTAGAAGCCGACCGCGACAGCCCAGTGGGCGACGCCGACGACGCCCCACTTGTTCATCCGGGTGTGCCCGAGGAACTCACGGATCAGGGTCACCGTGCGGGCCACCGGGTCGTTGATCCGCGCGCCCTTCGGGACGGGCTGGCCGAGCCGGACGAACCGGTAGATCTGCGCGATGGCACGAGCGAACAGCGCTACGCCGACCACGGTCGTGCCCAGTGAGATGACGATCGCTGCTAGCTGCATCCGGCTTCTCCGTACTCCAGCGGCGGTGAAGGTATAGGTCGGTCAAGTGTACTCGTGGGTAACTTAACCACCCACCGGCCGGACCTTACCGCCCGTTAGCGCCGATTCAGAAGGTGCTCAAGATATGGCGGCAGTCACGTAAGGCCATAGTCATCCATTCGGAGCAAAACGGAAGAGGGGAATCACCGCCGCAGCAAAGTTGAGCCAGGACAGCTCAAGGCTGTTGACTCGTTCGTGGACCTCGTGCATGCTTGAGCCCGTAAAGCTCAACTCTTCCGTGGAGGTATCTACGATGGCACGCGCGGTCGGCATCGACCTCGGCACGACGAACTCGGTCGTCAGCGTTCTCGAGGGTGGCGAGCCCACCGTCATCACGAACGCCGAGGGCGCGCGGACCACGCCGTCCGTCGTCGCCTTCGCGAAGAACGGCGAGGTCCTGGTCGGCGAGGTGGCCAAGCGCCAGGCGGTCACCAACGTCGACCGCACCATCCGCTCGGTCAAGCGCCACATGGGCACCGGGTGGAAGATCAACATCGACGGCAAGGACTTCACGCCGCAGCAGATCTCGGCCTTCGTGCTGCAGAAGCTGAAGCGCGACGCCGAGGCGTACCTGGGCGAGACCGTCACCGACGCCGTCATCACCGTCCCGGCGTACTTCAACGACTCCGAGCGCCAGGCCACCAAGGAGGCCGGCGAGATCGCGGGCCTGAACGTCCTGCGCATCGTCAACGAGCCGACCGCGGCCGCCCTCGCGTACGGCCTGGACAAGGACGACCAGACCATTCTGGTCTTCGACCTCGGCGGTGGCACCTTCGACGTCTCCCTGCTGGAGATCGGCGACGGGGTCGTCGAGGTGAAGGCCACCAACGGTGACAACCACCTCGGTGGTGACGACTGGGACCAGCGCGTCGTCGACCACCTGGTCAAGGTCTTCCAGTCCGGCCACGGCGTCGACCTGTCCAAGGACAAGATGGCCCTGCAGCGTCTGCGCGAGGCCGCCGAGAAGGCCAAGATCGAGCTGTCCTCGTCCTCCGAGACCTCGATCAACCTGCCGTACATCACGGCCTCCGCCGAGGGTCCGCTGCACCTGGACGAGAAGCTCACCCGGGCCCAGTTCCAGCAGCTGACCTCGGACCTGCTGGAGCGCTGCAAGGTCCCGTTCCACAACGTGATCAAGGACGCCGGCATCTCGCTCTCCGAGATCGACCACGTCGTCCTGGTCGGTGGCTCGACCCGCATGCCGGCCGTCGCCGAGCTCGTCCGCGAGCTGACCGGCGGCAAGGACGCCAACAAGGGCGTCAACCCGGACGAGGTCGTCGCCATCGGCGCCTCGCTCCAGGCCGGTGTCCTCAAGGGTGAGGTCAAGGACGTCCTCCTGCTGGACGTCACCCCGCTGTCCCTCGGCATCGAGACCAAGGGCGGCATCATGACCAAGCTGATCGAGCGCAACACCACGATCCCGACCAAGCGCTCCGAGATCTTCACCACGGCCGAGGACAACCAGCCGTCCGTGCAGATCCAGGTCTACCAGGGCGAGCGCGAGATCGCCGCGTACAACAAGAAGCTCGGCATGTTCGAGCTGACCGGCCTGCCGCCGGCGCCGCGCGGCCTGCCGCAGATCGAGGTCACCTTCGACATCGACGCCAACGGCATCATGCACGTCGCGGCCAAGGACCTCGGCACCGGCAAGGAGCAGAAGATGACCGTCACCGGCGGCTCCTCGCTGCCGAAGGACGAGGTCGATCGCATGCGCCGCGAGGCCGAGCAGTACGCCGAGGACGACCACAAGCGCCGCGAGGCCGTCGAGACCCGCAACTCCGCCGAGCAGCTCGTCTACTCGACCGAGAAGTTCATCGCCGACAACGCCGAGAAGCTCCCGGCCGACGTCAAGACCGAGGTCGAGACCGCCATCGGCGAGCTCAAGGAGGCCCTGAAGGGCGAGGACATCGCGACGATCCGCGAGGCCTCGGAGAAGGTCTCCACCACCGCCCAGAAGCTCGGCCAGGCGCTGTACGCCGACGCCGGTGCCGGTGCGGCCGCGGCCGGCGAGTCCACCCACGCCAAGGAGGACGACGTCGTCGACGCCGAGATCGTGGACGACGAGAAGCCCAAGGGCGGTGCGTCGGCATGACGGACAAGCCGCAGGGCGGCAAGCCCGGCGACGACTCCGCCGCCGAAGAGGCCGTGATCAAGGCTGCCGAGGAGGCCGCGGCGGTGGGTGCCGGCGAGGGTTCCGAGGACCTCGCCACGGCCAAGCGCGAGCTGGCCGAGCGCACCGCGGACCTGCAGCGACTGCAGGCCGAGTACCAGAACTACCGCAAGCGGGTCGAGCGCGACCGGCTGACCGTCCGCGAGATCGCGGTCTCCAACATCCTGGAGTCCCTGATCCCGGTCCTGGACGACATCGGCCGCGCCCGCGAGCACGGCGAGGTGACGGGCGGCTTCAAGTCCGTCGCCGAGTCCCTGGAGACGGTCGTCGCCAAGCTGGGCCTCCAGCAGTTCGGCAAGGAGGGCGAGCCCTTCGACCCGACCCAGCACGAGGCGCTGATGCACAGCTACTCCTCGGACGTCACCGAGGACACCTGCGTGCAGATCCTCCAGCCCGGCTACCGCATCGGCGAGCGGATCATCCGCCCGGCGATGGTCGCCGTGGCGGAGCCCCAGCCGGGCACACAGACGACGTCCGCCCCGGACGCCGAGGCGAAGTCCGCCGACTCGGACACGTCCGACGGTGGCTCGGACAGCTGACAAGCTGTGACAGCTGACAACCAGTGCGCTGCGGAGTCGTACGCCGGCCAACACGGCGGCCGGCTCCGCAGCGCGTTGTCAACGGCTCTTCTTCCAGTTGCCGTTGACAGCGCAGTGACGATGGACATCGGGAGGTGGCGGAGGCCGTGAGCGAGCGCAGCGAGCGAACCGTCAAGAGGTGCGCGTGCCGCGAATCGGCTGCCGAGCGAAGCGAGGTGGGCGCATGAGCGGCAAGGACTTTGTCGAGAAGGACTACTACAAGGTCCTCGGCGTGCCCAAGGACGCCACCGCCACCGAGATCAAGAAGACCTACCGCAAGCTGGCGCGCGAGTTCCACCCGGACGCGAACAAGGGCGACGCCAAGGCCGAGGAGCGCTTCAAGGACATCTCCGAGGCGTACGACGTCCTCTCCGACGAGAAGCGCCGCAAGGAGTACGACGAGGCCCGCAGCCTCTTCGCCAACGGCGGCTTCCGCACCGGCGGCCCCGGCACCGGCAGCTACAGCTTCGACTTCGGCGACCTCTTCAGCGGTAACCAGGGCGGCGGCAGTGGCGGCGGGCTCGGCGACGTCTTCGGCGGCCTGTTCAACCGCGGCGGTACCCGGCAGGCCCAGCCCCGGCGCGGCGCCGACGTCGAGACCGAGGTGACGCTCTCCTTCGAGGAGGCGGTGGACGGCGCGACCGTCCCGCTGCGGATGACCAGCCAGGCCCCCTGCCGCGTCTGCAACGGCACCGGCGCCAAGTCCGGCACCACCCCGCGGGTCTGCCCGACCTGCGTCGGCTCCGGCACCGTCAGCCGCGGCCAGGGCGCCTTCGCGCTCTCCGAGCCGTGCAAGGACTGCCGCGGCCGGGGCATGATCGTCGACGACCCGTGCACCGACTGCCACGGCAGCGGTCGGGCCAGCTCCGCCCGCACCATGCAGGTCCGCATCCCGGCCGGCGTCCAGGCCGACCAGCGGATCCGGCTCAAGGGCAAGGGCGCCCAGGGCGAGCGCGGCGGCCAGCCCGGCGACCTCTACGTCACCGTCCACGTCGACCCGCACCCGGTGTTCGGTCGCAAGGGCGACAACCTGACCGTCACCGTCCCGGTCACCTTCCCCGAGGCGGCCCTCGGCGCCACCATCGAGGTGCCCACGCTCGGCGGCCCCGCCGTCAAGCTCAAGCTGCCCCCGGGCAGCGCCAACGGTCTCACCATGCGCGCCCGTGGCAAGGGCGCCACCCGCAAGGACGGCACCCGCGGCGACCTCCTCGTCACCGTCGAGGTCGTGGTGCCTCAGCACGTCGACGGCGACGCGCTGAACGCCCTGGAGCAGTACCGCGAGGCCACCGCCTCCGACGACCCGCGAGCCGCCCTCTTCCGGGCGGCGAAGGGAGCGTGACGACCAGATGTCCCCGAACCCGATGACCCCCGACAGCCCGATCGGCCCCGGCCTCGGCGAGGGCCTTCCCGGCGACGGCCCCCGCCGCACCCGGCGCACCGCCGCGGCCCCGCCGCAGTACGTGCTCACCGAGGAAACCCCGGTGTACGTCATCTCGGTCGCCGCCGAGCTGTCCGGCCTGCACCCGCAGACCCTGCGCCAGTACGACCGCCTCGGCCTGGTCTGCCCCGACCGCACCGCCGGCCGTGGCCGCCGCTACTCCGCCCGCGACATCCAGCAGCTGCGGGAGGTCCAGCGGCTCTCCCAGGACGAGGGCATCAACCTGGCCGGCATCAAGCGGATCATCGAGCTGGAGAACCAGGTCGCCGCCCTCCAGGCCCGCATCACCGAGCTGGTCGACTCGCTCGAAGGCGCCGCCACCGCCCTCCAGCAGCGCGAGGCCGCCGTCCACGCCTCCTACCGCCGCGACCTCGTCCCGTACCAGCCCCCCACCCCCCAGTCCAGCGCCCTCGTCGTCTGGCGCCCCAAGCGCTGACCCGGGGCACCGCTCACCTCGCCAGCCGCCGGCTCCCTCCTGTTCGGGGGGTGCCGGCGGCTCTGTTGCGGTGAGAGAGTGTCACCCAACCAACCGCCGGGATCCACTCCGGATCAGCATGACCATCCTCCGATCGGGGATCGGCACCCTAAAATCCAGGAGACCAAATCTTGGACATCTTCGGAACGACGACAGGGAGCCGCAGATGAGTGGACGAGCCCACGCGGGTTCCACTCCAGCTGGGACGCACGCCCTCTCAGCAGAAGCGCGCGCCGTGTACCTGGAGATCGTCAAGAATGGCGGCCGCTTTCCTTGCGACACGCATTCCCTCGAGGACGGCGATCGACTGGCCGAGTTGCTCGGCATGGGGTTGCTGGTTCCTGATTCGGATGAACCTGACGTCCTGGTCGCCGTCGATCCCGCGCAACTCGCCGACCGCATCAGCAACACCTGGCAACGGCAGGCACTGGATCTGCTGTCGCGCGCGGTTTCACTTCCACTTGAACTTCAGGAACTCTCCCAGGAGTTCCACTCCCAGCGGCAGACCGGCGGCTCGATCGAATACGTTCACGGAAAGGTTCTGATAAACCAGCGCCTGGGACAGTGCATTTCTGCCGGAATGGAGGAGGCGCTGGCGCTCCAACCTGGGGGTCCGCGCCCGCCCGAGCTCCTTGACGCCATGATCGAGCGCGATCTGGAGACGCTGGAGCGCGGCACCACGATGCGCACGATCTACCATGCCAGCACCCGCTACCATCAACCGACGCGGGACTATGTGGCAAAGCTCGCCGGAGCCGGCGGACAGTTCCGCACCTTGGACGAACCGTACATCCGCCTGATTGTCATCGACCGGCGAATTGCTGTCGTGCCGATCGCGGACGACATGACATCAGCCGCCTTCATATTCGAGCCGACGATCGCGAATTACCTGGCCGAGGCGGTGTTCGAACCGAGCTGGAATCGGGCACTGGATTTCGACGGCGACCGCGCCGTACCACAGCAGGTGGTGCCTCGCCTGCGACAGACGATCATCGACCTGCTCCTCGCTGGAGCCAACCACCGTGTCATCGCACGGCGGTTGGGCATCAGCGAACGAACACTGGCTCGGCACATCGCGGAGATGAGGGAGGAGTACAACGTCGATTCCCTCTTCCAGCTGGGGTACGCCCTCGCCAGAGCCTCGGAGGGATCCCCCGAGTAGTGCCGTCGCCCTGGAACCGGCGTCCCGGCGCCTCGGACCACAGCAGGGGATCAGCACCTATCCAGCGCCCGACCCCGAAGGGGTCATTCGCAGGAATGTCAGGACCACCCCAGGTCCTCAGCGACAACGGTGGCCGCAGAAACCGACGGGGGCTGGGCGTCCGTGCCACCTGCCGCGAGATGCGCACTCACCAAAGCAGCCGCACCAATAACCAGAGGCAGCATCACCTTACGGACAAACCGGTGCATACGAGACATGCGCCCACCCCTTCCGTCTTGTATCGAACGAATCATCAAGAGAAGCACTATCGTCCACCATGCTGCCGCACACCACTCATAGCTGCCAAGCTCTCCCACCTTGGCAGCCGCGTCATCTCCCTGCCAGGCATCCAGATGACACGGGGCAACCCTGGACGCGGCGGGCCGGCTCGATGGACGATCAGTTCGCTCTCGATGGTCTCAGCAAGACCCGCCAACTTGGCAATGCTCATTCAAATGAGCAGCCACCGCCTCACCACACAAGTCCAGAGCCTGAGCAGCCACCGTTCCCGCCAGTCGGCGTGCCGATAGGCCTTAAGGCAATCCCCCGGAGTCGACATGACCGAGCCCTACCTGCGTCACCACGACAGCCAGGCCCCTGAGGGTCGGCGTGCACGTGTGTTCCTGGCCGCGCCGCTGATGCGGCTGACCGGCCCCGCGGACAGCGTGGTGACGCTCGCCAGCCGGACGCGGCTGACGACGCTTCGCACCACCCTGCTCCGCAGCGGCGCCGCCGTGTACAGCGCGCACCACAGCGATGCCTGGACCGTCGCGGGCCGTGCGCCCGAGCCCCGGGTGCCGTCCGACTTCCGCGCCCTGCAGTCCGCGGACCTGGTCTTCGCCTACGTCGGAGCGCCGCTCTCGGCCGGGGTGAGCCTGGAGCTGGGCTGGGCGTCGGCCCTGCGGAAGCCGATCGTCCTGCTCGTCGACGAGGCGATCACCCACAACCCGCTGATCGCCACCATCGAGCAGGTCGCCCCTGTCCTGCCGCTGGTCTTCGACGACACCTGGTCGCAGGAGGCCCTCCACCACACGGTGGAGACCGCCCTGGACTGGGCCGGTATGGCGCTCTCCCTCCGCGAGGGCTTCTGGACCGCCCCCGGCGACCGGTTCAACGTCCCCCGACAGCAGTCCTCCGTCCCCGGCTACTGGCCGACCGGCGCCGCGACCGGCTGAGCAGAGCGCACCCCCCGGATCCCCCTCCGGGCTCTTGCTTCCGCCGCTTGCCGCGCAGCCCGGCTGCCTCCGCCCGGGCTGCGCGGCTCAATGGCAGCCCGGGCAGGTCGAGTACCGGCTCAGGCATCGCGGGCTCCCCTCATCTGCCAGCCGAGTTGGAAGAGCGTCTCGGCGTCGTACCGCTCGCGCAGACGGGCGATGTGACCGGCCACCGTGCGCTCGCTCAAGCCCAGTCGGGTGGCGATGGCGCGCTGGGTGAGGCCCTGAGCGAGCAGGCGGCCCACCTGCTCGTGAGCGGCGGAGTCGGTGGCGCCGGCGGCCAAGGCGGCCCAGTTGACGCCCTCGGCGAGTTGCCAGAAGCGCTCGAAGACCTCGGCCAGGAAGGCGACCGTGGCTGGGTCCTCCACGAATGCCGCGGCGCCGAGGTCCGCCGAGGCCGGGATGACGGCCACCGCGCGGTCGAAGATCATCATCTTGGTCAGGGAGAAGGGCACGACCCTGATGTGGCACCCGATGCCCGTCAGCCGAGCGGCCAGAGCGACCGTCGGACCGTCGGACCGGGCTGTCGACTCGTAGACGGTGCGGATCGAACCGCCGCCCTCCAGGATCCGGCGGTCGTAGTCCACGATGTCGTCGACGGCGTCCATGGGACGCGCTCCGCCCGGCTGAAGGGACAGCACCTCGTGGCGCAGCTCTTCGGAGATCTGGGAGATCCGGTGCCGGATGTTCTCCGCACCCTCGACGATCCGAACGACTCCGGTGCAGTCGTGGCGCCGCGGAGCAGTGTCGTAGGCCGCGGTCAAGTCGCCCAGTAGGTCCGGGAGTTGTTCGGCCTGTACCAACAGGCGGGTACCCGCCGCCCGGAGGTCGGCGCCGAGGCGGGCGGTGACCGAGCGCGGGTTGATCGCGCTGAGCGACCCGTCCGAGATGTACGGCTTCAGCAGGCCCAGGTCCAGCAGCGTCTGGACGGTCGCCGCGTCCTGCTCCGGGATGTCGGCGATGCGGATGCGGCCGCCCTCGCGGAGGATCGCGCGGTAGAGCTCGCGGGCGGCCTCGTCGGGCAGGGCGAGGCTGCGGTTCGTCACGGCTGTTCTCCCGTCGTCTGCCGGGCCGGCTCGAGCGGTTCCCCTGCACCTCCTGCACCGAGGAGGAGGGTGGTCGGGTCAGTCATGCCGCTCCCCCCGGAGGTGCCAGCCGAGGTGGAAGAGGGTCTGGGCGCCGTAGTGGTCGCGCAGGCGGGCGATGTGGCCGGCGACGGTGCGTTCGCTGAGGCCCAGTCGGGTGGCGACGGTGCGTTGGGTGAGGCCGCGGGCGAGGAGGCGGCCGATGCGGACGGTGGTGGGGTGCGGGGCTTCGAGGTGGCGGTCGGCGGGGGTGGCGCGGGCCCAGTCGCGTTCGAAGTGGGCGACCAGGTAGGCGACGGTGGTGGGGTCGGTGAGGAAGGCGGCGCGGCTGCGGTCCTCGGCTGCCGGGATGACGGCCACCGAGCGGTCGAAGACCAGTAGCCGTTCGTAGGGTTCGGCGAGCACCCGGACCTGGGCGCCCTGCCGGGTGCGGAGGGCGATCTGCCGCAGCACGGCGCGGTCGGTGAGGGTGACCGGCTGGTAGAGGGTGCGCATCGAGCAGCCGCGGCGGAGCAGGGAGAGGTCCTGGGAGAGGGCCATCTGGAGGCCGTCGACGGGGCGCGGCCCGGGTTGGGCGGCAAGCAACTCCTCCTTGCACTCGGAGATGAGCTCGGCGATGCGCTGGCGGATGTCGATGGCGGTGTCGAACTCCACGCTCTCCGGCCCGAAACCGCCCGGCCCGTCCGGCCCGTCCGGTCGGCGAACCGCCTCGTAGGCCCGGGTGAGCGGTCCGAGGGCGACCGGGAGGCGCTCGGCGTGGAGCAGCAGGCGGGTGGCGCGGGTGCGGAGTTCGACGCCGAGGCGGTCGCCGAGGGCGCGCTGGTTGGCGGCGGTGTAGCCGGTGGCGGTGGGGTTGAGGAGGCCGCGGGCGACGAGGGCGGCGACGGTGGGGCGGTCGGCGGGGGCGAGGTCCTCGGGGCGCAGCCGGCCGCCGCCGCGGACGGCTGCGAGGTAGAGGACGCGTTCGGCCGGGCCGGGCTCGTCAGTCGTCACGGGAGCCTCTCATCAGCCACCCGAGCTGGAAGAGGGTCTGGGCGCCGTAGCGGTCGCGCAGTCGGGAGATGTGGGCGGCGACGGTGCGCTCGCTCAGGCCCAGCCGGGTGGCGACGGCGCGCTGGGTGAGGCCGCGGGCGAGCAGGCGGCCGACCCGGTCGGGGATGGTGCGGGCGGGGCTCTGGCCGAGGCAGCCGGCGGCCTCGGTGGTGTCGGCGCGGGCCCAGTCGCGTTCGAAGGCACCGATCAGGAAGGTGAGGGCGGCCGGGTCACTGATGAAGGCGGCGGTGCTGTTGTCGTCGTTGGCGGCGATGACGGCGACGCTGCGGTCGAAGACGATCAGCCGCTGGAAGGGCTCGTCGAGGACCCGGATCTGCGAGCCGTGCCGGGTGACCTCCTCGGCGTAGGCGAGCGCGGGCGGGTCGGCGAACGCGACCGGCTGGTAGATGGTGCGCAGCGAGCAGCCGCGCTGGAGGAGCTGGACGTCCTGGGTGAGGGCGACCTGCAGGGTGTCGGCGGGCCGGTGGCCGGGCTGGGCGGTGAGCACCTCGACGCGGCAGTCGGAGACCAGTTGGGAGATCCGTTGGCGGATGTGCACGTGGCCCTCGACGTAGACCGCGCCGCCGGACCGGCCGGACGGGCGGGGCATCGTGTCGTAGGCACGGGTGAGGCTGTCCAGGGCACCCGGGAGGTTCTCCGCGCGGACCAGCAGGCGGGTCGCCTCGCTGCGGAGTTCGGCGCCGAGGCGGTCGCTGACCGAGCGCGGGCTGACGGCGGTGTAGCAGTGGTCCATCCGGTTGGCCATCAGCAGGCCGATGTCGAGGAGTTGCCGGAGCGCGTCGCGGTCGGTGTCCCCGATGTCGGCGCAGGGGATGCGGCCGCCTTCGGCGATGATCGCCAGGTAGAGCTGCCGGGCCGCCTCGTCGGGCTCCCCGCCCGCGGGTACCGCGTGGTGCGGCGTGACCGCCGGTTCCGCCGTCACGTCGCACTCTCCCTGCCGGACGCCTCTCGCCTGGTGTTGCCCCTGCCCGTACGCGCGAGTCGCGGGTGCGCGGTACCGGCTGCCGGGCGTGCTCACGGTACCGGTCGGACGGCGGGCCCCGGGTCCGGGTGCCGTCGCACACCGGGTGTCCGGGGGCCGCCGTCGGCGCGCCAAGGCCCGGGCGCTTCCGTCGAGCCGGAGCAGCAACGCCTCGACGGATCCGGGTCCGGAGTCCATCACCACACATGGACCCCGGCCGGAGCTCTTCCCCCCCGTTCCACGCGTGCGGAACGTTGCACACGCGGTCAGACCTGAAGAGCAAGTCGCCACCATCGGGCTGCGGTTGCCCGGCGACCTTGGCGTGCCTCCACCCTCACAGCGTGACGCCCGGTGGACAAGTGCCGCCCGAGTGCAGGTTCGCGCATTTGCAGTTACCTGCATCCCGGTGCCGGTGCGGTGCCGTGGGCGGCGGGCGGGATTCCGGTAAAGCCCGAGGCCAGCGGGGGGTGCGGGCGGCGGCGGCCGGTTGGCTGTGCACGGTCAGCCCGAAGGTGCGCATTCCTGCAACGGCGGCGTGCTCCTGAGCTGGGGTCATTCCTCCGACTGACCGTCCGGCCGGGCGTCCGACCGGGTCAGCGCGCCAGCAGTCGCCCGCGCACCAGCCCCGCGGCGGTACCCCCCGCCGCCAGCACCCAGGCGACGACCAGCAGCAGGTAGAGCCCGGCGGCCAGCGCGGTGAAGCCGCCGAAGCCGGTGTGCCGGGCGAGCGCGGCGGCGCCGGTGACGCAGGTGCCGATCGGGAAGGTGTAGGCCCACCAGGTCATCGCGAACGGCATCCCGGCCCGGCGGGCCCGCAGGTTGGCGGTGAGCGCGACAGCCAGCCAGAGCATCGCGACGCCGATCACCGCGATGCCGTACAGCTCGGCCAGCGGCAGCATGACGGGCGCCAGGGAGGGCAGCACCGGGCGGGCGGCGTCGGCGAGCTGGTGGATCGCGGTGACGGACTGGCCGAGCGGGCCGAGCACCAGGAACAGCGCGGGGGTGAGCGTCAGGACGGGCAGCTTGCTGTGGAACAGCCCGGTGAACACCACCGGCAGCAGCACCAGGGTGGCCAGCAGGCCGACCCCGAACAGCGCCCAGCAGCCGTACAGCAGGGCCTGTTGGGGCGCTCCGGCGGGCAGGTGCGGGACGAGGGCCGGGCCGCAGGCGGAGGCGACCAGCGGGGCGACCACCGGCAGCAGCCAGGTCGGGTTGGCCTCCAGCGCGGACACCGGGTGCCGGGTGATCATCAGGTACGGGATGCCGGCGGCGACGGTCAGCGCGTACAGGGTGCCGACGCCCCACAGCACGGCGTCCAGGGCGACCGCCGGACCGGTGCCGATGACCCGGGAGCCGAGCAGCAGGGTGCCGAGCCCGACCGCCAGCAGCGCCATCGGCGGGCAGCCGTAGAAGACCGCGGTGGCCGGGTTGTCCAGCAGCTGGGCGCGGGCCGCCTCGCGGTGCCGGGTGAGGTGGACCAGCCGGGCCCCGGCCAGCACCAGCAGGGCGGCCAGCCCGAGCGCCCACATCGCCTCGCCGAAGCCGATCAGCCCGGGCACCCGGACCGGCAGGGCGGCGGCGCCGTTGGCGATGATCGCGGTGCCCATCACGGCGGCGTACCAGTTGGGGCCGAGCTGGGCGAGGTCGAACCGGAAGAGCCGGGTGCGGGGAGCGGGACGGGTGAGCGGACGGACATCGGCCGAGGTGGACATGGTTCCACCCTGGCCCGGCGGCCCGGCCGCCGGTAGCGCCGCGGATCCTATGAGGACATAGCCTGAACCTATGCCTCTCTCCCCGCACGTCCCCGAACTGGGCGCCCTGGAACTGCTGCTCGCGGTGGCCCGGCTGGGCAGCGTCGGCCGGGCCGCGGCCGAGCTGGGCGTCAGCCAGCCGACCGCCAGCGCCCGGATCAAGGGCATGGAGCGGCAGATCGGCGTCGCGCTGCTGGAGCGCTCGCCCCGGGGCAGCCGGCCCACCGAGGCGGGCCGGCTGGTGGTCGAGTGGGCCCGACAGGTGGTGGAGGCGGCCCAGGCGCTGGACGCCGGGATCGACGCGCTGCGCGAACGGCGGGACGCCAAGCTACGGGTGGTGGCCAGCCTGACCGTCGCCGAGTACCTGATGCCGGGCTGGCTGCTGGCGCTCGCCGAGGCCAGCCCGGGGACGGCGGTGACGCTGCGGACGGCGAACTCGGCGGAGGTCGCCGGGCACGTGCTGGCCCGGGAGGCCGACCTCGGCTTCGTCGAGGGCCCGTCCACCCCGCCCGGACTGGCCGGCGCCGTGGTGGCGGCGGACCGGCTGGTGGTCGTGGTGGCGCCCGGCCACCCGTGGTCGCGTCGGCGCACCCCGCTGACCGGGACCGAGCTGGCGGCCACCCCGCTGGTGCTCCGGGAGCCCGGCTCGGGCACCCGGGAGGTGCTGGAGATGGCGCTGACGCCGTACGGGGGCGCGGCCCGGCCCCGACTGGAGCTGGCCTCGTCCACCGCGCTGAAGGCGGCGGCGATGACCGGGGCGGGGCCGGTCTGCCTGAGCGAGCTGGCGGTGATGGAGGAGCTGGCCACCCGGCGGCTGGTCGAGGTGCCGCTGGCGGAGGAGCTGGACCTGCGGCGGCCGCTGCGCGCGGTGTGGCCGGCCGGGCACCGGCCGAGCGGGCCGGCCCGGGAGCTGCTGGGGCTGACCCGGCGGACGAACGGCCGGACCACCAAGAGGAAGAGTTAAGGGTCGGGCAAGAGGAAGAGTTGAGGGTCGGGCCAGGGGAAACCCGGGCCCGATGGAAAAACTTGAGCGGAATAGACTCAAGTTAGTGCATGCTGTACGTAGCAGTAGTGAAGGACGACGAGGGAGGATCCCCCAGCAGTGGACGCCAGCAAGTTCACCACCAAGACGCAGGACGCCCTGTCCGCCGCGATCCGGCAGGCGGGCGCGGTCGGCAACCCGGACGTCAAGCCGGTGCACATCCTGATCGCCCTGCTGGAGCAGCCCGAGGGCATCGCCCGGCCCCTGCTGGAGGCGGTCGGGGCGAACGCCGCCCGGATCGACGCCGAGGCGCGCCGCCAGCTGACCGCGCTGCCCAGCGCGATGGGTTCGACGGTCGCCGCCCCGCAGCTCGCCCGGGACACCCTCGCCGTACTCACCGAGGCCGGCAAGCGCGCGGACGACCTGGACGACCAGTACGTCTCCACCGAGCACCTGATGGTCGGCCTGGCCGCCGAGGGCGGGCCGGTGGCCGAGCTGCTGGTGCAGCAGGGCGCCACGCCCAAGGCGCTGCTCGCCGCCTTCAAGGACGTCCGGGGGAGCGGCCGGGTCACCTCCCCGGACCCGGAGGGCACCTACAAGGCGCTGGAGAAGTACGGCACCGACCTCACCCAGGCCGCCCGGGACGGCAAGCTCGACCCGGTGATCGGCCGTGACCACGAGATCCGCCGGGTGGTCCAGGTGCTCTCCCGCCGGACCAAGAACAACCCGGTGCTGATCGGCGAGCCCGGCGTCGGCAAGACCGCCGTGGTCGAGGGCCTGGCCCAGCGCATCGTGGCCGGCGACGTGCCGGAGTCGCTGCGCGGCAAGCGGCTGGTCGCGCTGGACCTCGGCGCGATGGTGGCCGGCGCCAAGTTCCGCGGCGAGTTCGAAGAGCGGCTGAAGGCCGTCCTGAACGACATCAAGGCCTCCGACGGCCAGGTCGTCACCTTCATCGACGAGCTGCACACCATGGTCGGCGCGGGCGCCGGCGGCGACTCCGCGATGGACGCGGGCAACATGCTCAAGCCGATGCTGGCCCGCGGCGAGCTGCGGATGGTCGGCGCCACCACGCTGGACGAGTACCGCGAGCGGATCGAGAAGGACCCGGCCCTGGAGCGCCGCTTCCAGCAGGTGCTGGTCGGCGAGCCCAGCGTGGAGGACTCGATCGCCATCCTGCGCGGCCTCAAGGGCCGGTACGAGGCGCACCACAAGGTGCAGATCTCGGACGCCGCCCTGGTCGCCGCCGCCACCCTGTCCAACCGCTACATCACCTCCCGCTTCCTGCCCGACAAGGCGATCGACCTGGTCGACGAGGCGGCCTCCCGGCTGCGGATGGAGATCGACTCCTCCCCGGTCGAGATCGACGAACTCCAGCGCGCCGTCGACCGGTTGCGGATGGAGGAGCTGGCCCTGGAGAAGGAGTCGGACCCGGCCTCGGTCGACCGGCTGGCCCGGCTGCGGCGCGATCTCGCCGACCGGAACGAGCAGTTGAGCGTGCTGACGGCGCGCTGGGAGCAGGAGAAGAAGAGTCTCAACCGGGTCGGCGAGCTCAAGGAGCGGCTGGACGACCTGCACGGCGCGCTCGAACGGGCCCAGCGCGACGGGGACTTCGAGCGGGCGTCCAAGCTGATGTACGCCGAGATCCCGGCTGCCGAGAAGGAGCTCACCGACGCCCAGGAGCGCGCCGCCACCGCGAACGACGAGACCGGGTCCGCCTCGCCGTCGATGGTCAAGGAGGAGGTCGGCCCGGACGACGTGGCCGATGTGGTCGCCTCCTGGACGGGCATTCCGGCCGGCCGCCTGATGGAGGGCGAGAGCGCCAAACTCCTACGCATGGAGGAGGAGTTGGGCAGGCGCCTGATCGGCCAGACGGAGGCCGTGCAGGCGGTCTCGGACGCGGTGCGCCGCACCCGCTCGGGCATCGCCGACCCGGACCGCCCGACCGGCTCCTTCCTGTTCCTCGGTCCGACCGGTGTCGGCAAGACCGAACTCGCCAAGGCGCTGGCCGACTTCCTGTTCGACGACGAGCGGGCGATGGTCCGGATCGACATGAGCGAGTACGGCGAGAAGCACTCGGTCTCCCGCCTGGTCGGCGCCCCGCCCGGGTACGTCGGCTACGAGGAGGGCGGCCAGCTCACCGAGGCGGTCCGCCGCCGCCCGTACAGCGTCGTGCTGCTGGACGAGGTGGAGAAGGCCCACCCGGAGGTCTTCGACGTCCTGCTCCAGGTGCTGGACGACGGCCGGCTCACCGACGGCCAGGGCCGCACGGTGGACTTCCGCAACGCGATCCTGATCCTCACCTCCAACCTGGGCAGCCAGTACTTGGTGGACCCGGCCACCCCCGAGGACAAGAAGAAGGCCCTGGTGCTGGACTCCGTCCGGGCCGCGTTCAAGCCGGAGTTCCTCAACCGGCTGGACGACATCGTGGTCTTCGACCCGCTGGGCACCGGCGAGCTCAGCCGGATCGTCGACATCCAGGTGGCCCGCCTCGGCGAGCGGCTGCGCGAGCGGCGGCTCACCCTGGACGTCTCCTCGGCCGCCCGTGACTGGCTGGCGCTCACCGGGTACGACCCGGCGTACGGCGCCCGCCCGCTGCGCCGGCTGGTGCAGTCCGCGATCGGCGACCAGCTGGCCCGGGCGATCCTGTCCGGCCAGGTGCACGACGGGGACACCGTCCTGGTCGAGCGGGACGAGGAGGGCGACCGCCTCACCGTCCGCGGTCGAGGCCCGCTGGAGAAGTAACCCCTGAAGGGCCGGTTCGGGCCGGTTCGGGCCGCTCCCCGCGCTCAGGCGCGCGGAGCGGCCCGAACCGCGTCGTGCCGACTCCCCGCAGTCGGTCGGCTCCCCGCGGTCAGTCCGCCGCGCCCCGCCGCTGCCGCCGCGAGCGGTCCCGCCAGGTGCGTGCCAATTGGTGCAGCTCGGCCCCCTGCGCCTGTGGCAGGCTCCACGTCTGGGTGAGCAGCCGCAGCGTGGAAACCCGCGGGCAGGACACCCCTCGCTCCAGGTCGCGGATCGACCGCACGCTCAGTCCCGACACCTCCCCCAACTGCTCCTGCGTCATCCCCCGCTCCAGCCGGATGTTCCGCAGCAGCCTCCCGAGCGAGGCACCCTCCCCGGTCACCGTACGCTCCATCCCGCTTCCCCCCTTCAGCTCAAATCACCTCAACTCGCCCACCGGATACGGATGTTGCCAACGGCGAGTTCCGTCGCACGCTAACCGCATCCGGCCGGTACGGCAGCCGAACCCGGGCGCCGGGCGCGTGACTTGGCTCACCCGCGCACCGGGCGCGCCGCCCTGCCTCCGCTCGCCGGGCACCCTGGGTGACCGGTGTGCGCCGTACCCCGAAAGGAAGATCGACGCGCCCCCGGGTGCCCCTGTGAGCGAGGCCCCGAATGAGGCAGGATGGGAGGTGGAAAGGGCGGCCTCTCATTGCCGGCCACCACGTGCACTGAGGAAGAGGACCCCCATGAGCATCGACCCGTCGTCCATCCCGTCCTTCGGCGTACCCGGAGGCGGCCAGCCCGGTGGCCAGGGCGGGCGGCCGGCCGGCCCTCCGCCGATCATCGTCCCGGACCAGGGCCTGGTCACCCAGCTGCTCGACCAGATGCAGCTCAAGCACGTCGTGGACGAGGAGGGCGACCTCACCGCCCCCTGGGAGGGCTTCCGCGTCTACTACATGTTCCGCGGCGAGCAGAAGGAGCTCTTCGCGGTGCGCGCCTTCTACGACCGGGCGTACCCGCTGGAGAAGAAGGGCGAGATCCTCGACCTGATCGACGAGTGGAACCGCGAGACCCTCTGGCCGAAGGTCTACACCCACACCCACGAGGACGGCGTGGTCCGTCTGATCGGTGAGGCCCAGATGATCGTCGGCACCGGCGTCAACCTGGACTACTTCGTCACCACCACCGCGAACTGGACCCAGGCCGCGGTGGGCTTCGAGCAGTGGATCGTCGAGCGCCTGGGCCTGCAGAACGAGATCGAGGGCGAGGAGGGCGAGGGCGAGGGCTCCGACGAGGCCTGATCCCCGCTTCCCCCCGTACGGCCCGCCACCGCGTTCACGTCGCGGTGGCGGGCCGTCCTTGTCCCCGGCCCCCGGCTGCCCCAGGATGGGCGCGACGACGACGCGTGAGGAGCCACCGATGGGTACCAGGCCGCTGCTGAACCGCCGACTGGCCGGGATGGGAACGACGATCTTCGCCGAGATGTCCGCCCTGGCCACGGCCACCGGCTCGATCAACCTCGGCCAGGGCTTCCCGGACACGGACGGGCCCGAGGAGGTCCGGGAGACCGCCGTACGGGCCCTGCGCGAGGGCCGCGGCAACCAGTACCCGCCCGGCCCCGGCATCCCCGAACTGCGCACCGCCATCGCCGAGCACCAGCAGCGCTTCCACGGCCTGAGCTACGACCCGGACACCGAGGTGCTGGTCACCGCCGGCGCCACCGAGGCCATCGCCGCCGCCCTGCTCGCCCTGCTGGAGCCCGGCGACGAGGTGATCGCCCTCGAACCCTTCTACGACTCCTACGCCGCCTGCATCGCGATGGCCGGCGCCACCCGCGTCCCGCTGACCCTGCGGGCCCCGCACTTCCGCCCCGACCTGGACGAGCTGCGCGCCCTGATCACCCCGCGCACCCGACTGCTGCTGATCAACACCCCGCACAACCCCACCGGCACCGTCCTCACCGCCGAGGAACTCGCCGGCATCGCCGAACTCGCCGTCGAGCACGACCTGCTGGTGGTCACCGACGAGGTCTACGAACACCTCGTCTTCGGCACCGCCGCCCACCACCCGATCGCCGCCCTCCCCGGCATGCGCGAACGCACCGTCTCCATCTCCTCGGCCGGCAAGACCTTCTCCTTCACCGGATGGAAGGTCGGCTGGGTCACCGCGAGTCCGGCCCTCGTATCGGCGGTCCGCACCGCCAAGCAGTACCTCACCTATGTCAGCGCCGGCCCCTTCCAGTACGCGGTCGCCGAGGCGCTCCGCCTCCCCGACAGCTACTTCGACGCCCTGCGCACCGACCTGCTGCGAAAGCGGGACCTGCTGGTTGACGGTCTCTCGTCGGCGGGCTTCCGCGTGTTCAACCCCGAGGGCACCTACTTCATCACCACCGACATCACCCCGCTCGGCGAGAAGGACGGCATCGAGTTCTGCCGCGCCCTGCCCGAGCGCTGCGGCGTGGTCGCGATCCCCAACGCCGTCTTCTACGACGACACCGCGGCCGGCCGTAGCCTGGTCCGCTTCACTTTCTGCAAGAAGGACGAGGTGCTCCAGGAGGCCGTGGCGCGACTGCAGCGCCTCTGAGCGCCCGCGCGCCCCCTCGAACGAAAGCAATTCCGGCCCGACACCAGGTTTGATTGGCCATCAACTCTCCTGAGTGGCATGCTCGTTTGCTGCCAGGGAGGCAATTCAGCCGACCTCCCTGGCACACCCGCCCGCCCTCCACGCCCGGTGTGTGGAGGGCGGCGGCACGTAAAGCGCGCGGACAGCGCACTCCCGGCGCGCACGGCGCACGGGCCGGTTGCAGGGGCGCGCGCTGTGCAAAGTCGCACACCGGGTCGATCAGAGCCGGGAAGTAGGTGTGCTCTTAACGGTGAATGCTTGACAAAGATGGGTAAATCACCGACGGACCCGGCGTATTCGTGCTTCTCTGCTGCTGAATCTCCAGCCGGAATCCTTCCTTCCACGGTCGGCCGCGCCCAGGGCCGCACAGCCACGAACAGCCTCGCCATCGCCTAGGCCTACTCGCTGCTGCTCGGCGGGCGCGCACGGAGCTGAAACGCGGAGCCGAGCATGCTCACCACACTGCAGACCTCCTACACGGACACCCGCGCCGGTGACCTGGCCTGGTGCCTCGGCGGCGAACCGCTGCCCGCGCTCGCGGTCCGCGACCTCAGACTCGACGGCGGCCGCCCCGGCACCCCCGGCACCATCCAGCTGCGCCTGCTGGGCGCCTCGCACCAGGTGGTGATCGACGCCGGACCCGGCAGCTGCCTGGAGACCGTCGCCTGCCTGCCCGGCCGCAGCACTCCGCTGCCCGCCCGGGTGGCCAAACAGGTCGGCGGCTGGGAGTACGAGTTCGCCGCCCGGATCGAGGTCCTGCCCCCGCACGACTTCGCGGCCCGCGCCCAGGAACTGCTGGCCCTGGTCGAGGGGCACCCGCGCGGCCTCGCCGGGGTCTTCCCGGGCGACCCGAGCGCCTTCACCGCGCTGGTCACCCAGGGCGGCACGGACCGGCTGCTCTGGCGGACCTGGCACGCCTACCCGCAGGAGGGGCAGCTGGTCTGCACCCGCTCCTCGCTGGTGGTGTCGGGGGCATGACCGCCCGAAGCCCGGGCGGGAGCACCGGTCCGGCCATACGTCACACGGCGCGAGCTGACGAATCGTACGCAGGAACGGTTCGTCAACCCGAGGGCCCGCACTGTCCGTCGGATGGGCGCAGCTATCCGTCCCGCACGTCCCCTAGCGTTTGTTCGTGATCAACCATCCGGCCGGTCCGCCCGCACGCCCGCGAGTGGACCTCGACGACGGCACCCCACCCCTGACCGGGCGAAGCCTCACCCCCCTGCCCACCCGCCGTCGATCCCGGCTGCGATCCCGCCCCCGGCTCGCCCGCCTGGCCGTCCTCCTGGCCGCGTTCGTCTGCGCGGCCTGCGGACTCGTCTACGAGCTCGAACTCGTGGCGCTCGGCGACTACCTGCTCGGGGACACCGTCACCCAGACCTCGGTCGTGCTCTCCGTGATGGTCTTCGCGATGGGCCTCGGCTCACTGCTCGCCAAACGACTCACCAGCCGGCCCGCCACCGCCTTCGCCCTGGTCGAGTGCGCCCTCGCGCTCACCGGCGGACTCTCCGTCCTCGCCCTGTACTCCTGCTGGGCCTGGATCGGCCGCTACCAGGCCGCGACGGTCAGCCTCACCTGCCTCATCGGCATCCTGATCGGCGCCGAGATCCCGCTGCTGATGACCCTCATCCAACGGATCCGACGCGAGGACGCCGGCCGCGCCGCCGCCGACCTGTTCGCCGCCGACTACGTGGGGGCACTGATCGGCGGCCTCGCCTTCCCCTTCCTCATCCTCCCCGGCCTCGGGCCCGGCGACGGCGCACTGCTCACCGGGGCGGTCAACGCCGTCGCCGGAGCCGCCGTGGTGCTCTGGCTCTTCCGCGAGGAACCGGCCCCCCGGATACGACGCCTGCTCTGGCTCGGCTGCGCAGTCGTCCTCACCCTGCTCGCGGCCGCCGCCGTCGGCTCCGACGCGATCGAACGCGCCGCCCGGCACGCCCTCTACGGCGACCAGATCCGCTACGCCACCCGCAGCCGGTACCAGGAGATCGTGCTCACCGGCCCCGCCGAGGGCCCGCTCCGGCTCTACCTCGACGGACGACTCGCGGTCTGCGGACCCGACGAGTACCGGGGCAGCGAGGCACTCGTCCACCCGGCCATGGCCGCCGGGCCCGACACCCGGGTCCTGCTGCTCGGCGGCGGCGACGGCCTCGCCCTGCGGGAGGTGCTCCGGCACCGCGGCGTCCGCTCCGTCCGGCTGGTCGACGCCGACCCGGCCCTCCCCCGGCTCGCCCGCACCGACCCCGGGCTCGCCGACCTCACCGGCCACTCCCTGGACGACCCCCGGGTCAGCACCACCGCGGCCGACCCGATGGCCTGGCTGCGCGGCGCGCCCGACGCGGAGTACGACGTGGTGCTCGCCGACCTGCCCGCCCCCGCGGACGGCGGGCCGGTCAAGTTCCACTCCCAGGAGTTCTACGGCCTCGCAGCCCGGCTGCTCGCCCCCGGCGGCCGGATCGCCGTCCGGGCCGGCGGGGACGAGGGCGGCCTCTGGCAGATCGAGTCCGGCCTCCGCTCGGTGGGCCTGCGGACCACCCCGTACGCCGTCCGGGGCAGCCCCACCGCCGCCTGCCGCCCCGGACCCGCGGACGCCACCCAGGACTTCCTGCTCGCCGCCGCCACCCAACCCCCACTCACCCTCGCCCCCGACGCCCCGCCACCCCGCGCCCTCACCCCCGACACCCTCCGCAGTTCCACCGCCCGCCTCACCGCCCTCCGCCCCACCTGCCCCCCGGCGCCACTGACCCTGCTGGGGCTGCGCTGAGCACAAGCGGGCCCCGGGCGGCAGCGGAAGGCCCTGTTCCCGACGGGAGCAGCGGGTTGCAGGCCGTGGTGGGCCGGGTGGGGGAAAGTCGGGTGGCGGTAGGTAGGGACCGGGCCGGGCCCAGTCGGTAGGCTCCGTGGCATGGAGCATGAGGTTGTCGTCCCGATGTCCGCAGAGCTGGTGCGGGAGGCCTTGCAGGATCCGGCGCTGCTGGCGCGGAGCGTGCCGGGGCTGAGCACCGAGCCGGCGGCGGTCGGGAGTGGGTCGGCCGAGGAGATCGGTGGGCGGCTGAAGCTGCGGGTCGGCGGCTCCACGATCACCTACAAGGGCGTGCTGTCGCTGATCGGGGGCCGGGAGGGTGTGCTCACCGTGCTCGCCGAGGGCCAGGAGGCCCGGGGCAGCGGCGAGGCGACCGCCACCGTGCGGGTCAGCGTCGTGGACGGCGCCGAGGAGGGCACCGCGGCGATCCGCTTCACCGGCGATCTGAGCGCCACCGGCCGGCTGACCGAGTTCGACGCCGAGACCCTCGACGCCACCGGCCGCCGTCTGCTGGAGCGCTTCGCCGCCGCGCTCACCTCCCAGGACGCCGAACCGGCGGACGAGGAAGCCGAGGAGACCGAGGAGGAGACCAGCGAGGGAGCCGGGGAGGAGACCGGGACCCAGGCCGAGGTGGTCTCCATCGAGGACCGCCAGGACCTGCCCGGCGACGACCTGGACGACGACCTCTCCGACCTGATCGCCTTCTCCGACGCCGACGCCGAGCGCTTCGGCCTCCCCACCGGCTCCGCCGACGACGACGAGGACGGCGAGGACGCCGAGGCCGAGGGCGGCGGCCGCACGGACGAGGTCGCCGAGGAGGTACCCGTCGAACCGCTGTTCGCCTACGAGGACGAGCCGGAGCTCAGCGGCCCCGTCCGCCGCAGCATCGTCGGCCGCTCGGCCGAGGAGGTGGACCACGCCCCGCCGCGCGGCCGGTACGCCCCGGCGATGCCGGCCCGCAGTGCGCGGGCCCGGGCGGCGTCCCGCTGGGGCGGCGAGGCCGGCGGCATCGTGGTGCCGGGCAGCGGTGGCCGCAGCGCGGTGCCGTGGGTGATCGGCGGCTCGGTGGCACTGCTGGGCGGCGCCGTGGTGCTGGTGAGGGCGCTGCGCCGCCGCTAGGGCCGGTCGAAAGCGCCGCGCGCGGCGGGGCAGGCGGGGGTCCGAGGACAGGCCCTAGACTGAACGCTCATGAGCAACGACCGCGACGCCCTGCTGGCACAGATCAAGGACAAGGCCGTCGTACACGGCAAGGTCACCCTTTCCTCCGGCAAGGAGGCCGACTACTACGTCGACCTGCGCCGGATCACGCTGGACGGCGAGGCCGCCCCGCTGGTCGGTCGGGTGATGCTGGACGCGACCTCCCACCTGGAGTACGACGCCGTCGGCGGCCTGACCCTGGGTGCCGACCCGGTGGCCACGTCGATGCTGCACGCCGCCGCCGCGCGCGGGCGGAAGCTGGACGCCTTCGTGGTCCGCAAGACGGGCAAGGCGCACGGCCTGCAGCGCCGGATCGAGGGCCCGGACGTGAAGGGCCGCCGGGTGCTGGCGGTCGAGGACACCTCCACCACCGGTGGCTCGGTGCTGACCGCCGTCGAGGCGCTGCGCGAGGCGGGCGCCGAGGTGGTCGGCGTCGCGGTGATCGTCGAGCGCGGTGGCGCGGGTGCCGTCGAGGAGCAGGGCCTGGAGTACGTGACCGCGTACGACCTGGCCGACCTGGGCCTCTGACCCCGTCGAGCCCTAACGGACCATGCGAAGGGCCGGGCTGTTCCACGTGGAACAGCCCGGCCCTTCGCATGGAACCCAGCCGATCGGCCTCAGCCGCGCCGGTGCCGCCCGCCGCCGCTCTGCGCGGTCTCGACGGCGGTGTCGGCGACGCCCGCCTTCTTCTTGCGGCGCTCCCGCATGACCTCGATCAGGATCGGCGAGATCGACAGCAGGACGATCAGCAGCACCGCCGGGATCAGGTACTTGTCGATCACCGGGGCGAGCGCGTCACCGAAGAAGTAACCGATCAGCAGCATGGACTCGGTCCAGAGCACACCGCCGATGGCGTTCCACAGGAAGAACGTCTTGGCGGGCATCTCCAGGGTGCCGGCGACCGGGTTCAGGAAGGTCCGGATGATCGGCATGAAGCGGGCCAGCACCACGGCCTTGCCCGAGCCGAACTTGTTGAAGTACTCCTCCGCCTTCACCACGTACTCGCGGCGGAAGATCTTGGAATCGGGCTTGTCGAACATCTTCGGCCCGACCTTGGCGCCGATCAGGTGCCCCAGCTGGGCGCCGGCGATCGCCGCGATCGGGCAGCCGATGAGCAGGACGGCGATCGGCAGCTTGGCGCCGTCGCCGAGCACCGAGGAGGCGGCGTTCGAGGCGGCGACGCCCGCGAGGATCAGCAGCGAATCGCCCGGGAAGAAGAAGCCGACCAGCAGGCCGGTCTCCGCGAAGATGATCGCGATGAGCCCGATGGCGCCGAGGGACGAGATCAGGGATTTGGCGTCGAGCAGATTGACGGCCAGCTGGTTGTAGTCCACGGGCGCAGGATAGCGGGCGTACCTTGCCGACGACTTCCGGCCGAGCCCTGCGACGGCTTCCGGCCGAGCGTCCCAGCTCGGCGTTCCGACAGGCGGGCTCCTGCTGACCTGCGGGCACGAGTCTGGGAAGATGGCACCGGCGTCCTGCCCCGCGTCGGCCCACCACCCTCATGGTCGTACCGCGGAGGCCGCCTCGAACCTTGGTGCCGGAGAGCCACACCGCAGCGCCGCGCGTCGGCGGGCCGGCACGGAGTCGTCACGAAGGCGTACACAGCGTCGGACAGCACCGTCCGTACGCCGCAACCCGACAGGAGCGGATCGCATGCCCATCGCAACTCCCGAGGTCTACAACGAGATGCTGGACCGGGCCAAGGCGGGCAAGTTCGCCTACCCGGCCATCAACGTCACGTCGTCGCAGACCCTGCACGCCGCTCTGCGTGGTTTCGCCGAGGCCGAGAGCGACGGCATCATCCAGATCTCGACCGGTGGCGCGGAGTTCCTGGGCGGCCAGCACAACAAGGACATGGTGACCGGCGCGGTCGCGCTCGCCGAGTTCGCGCACATCGTCGCCGCCAAGTACGACGTCACCGTCGCGCTGCACACCGACCACTGCCCGAAGGACAAGCTGGACGGCTACGTCCGCCCGCTGCTGGCGATCTCCGCCGAGCGCGTGGCCAAGGGCGAGAACCCGCTGTTCCAGTCGCACATGTGGGACGGCTCGGCCGAGACCCTGGCCGACAACCTGGCCATCGCCCAGGAGCTGCTGGCCCAGGCCGCCGCCGCCAAGATCATCCTTGAGGTCGAGATCACCCCGACCGGCGGCGAGGAGGACGGCGTCTCGCACGAGATCAACGACGAGCTGTACACCACCGTCAACGACGCCGTGCGCACCGCCGAGGCGCTGGGCCTGGGCGAGAAGGGCCGCTACCTGCTGGCCGCCTCCTTCGGCAACGTGCACGGCGTGTACAAGCCGGGCAACGTCGTGCTGAAGCCGGAGCTGCTGCGCGAGCTGCAGGACGCGATCGGCAAGCAGTACGGCAAGACCGACCCGTTCGACTTCGTCTTCCACGGCGGCTCGGGCTCCACCGCGGAGGAGATCGCCACCGCGCTGGAGAACGGCGTCGTGAAGATGAACCTGGACACCGACACCCAGTACGCCTTCACCCGCCCGGTGGCCGGCCACATGTTCGCCAACTACGACGGCGTGCTGAAGGTCGACGGCGAGGTCGGCAAGAAGAACACCTACGACCCCCGCACCTGGGGCAAGCTGGCCGAGGCCGGCATGGCCGCCCGCGTGGTCGAGGCCGCCGAGCAGCTGCGCTCGGCCGGCAAGCGCCTGAAGTGAGCCCGCTGGAACGAGCGTGACAACGGCTGTGCCCCCGGCGGTCCTCCGCCGGGGGCACGGTCATGTGGTCCTACCGCTCGGGCTCGGCGGTCGTTGCTGCCTGCGCTACTGCTTGAGCTCCGCGTACGCCTCCGAGCTGCTGTCCTTCAGGAACTGCCAGCAGCGGGCCTCCTCCTCGGTCTCCTTGATCGCGCCGGCCGCCCGGGCGAGCGCCGCCAGGCAGCGCAGGAAGCCGCGGTTGCCGCGGTGCTCCCACGGCACCGGCCCGTGGCCCTTCCAGCCGCTGCGACGCAGCGCGTCCAGGCCGCGGTGGTAGCCGGTCCGGGCGTAGGCATACGACTCGACGTAACGACCGGCCGCGTAGGAGTCGTCGGCGAGCATGGCCCAGGCGAGGCAGAAGGCCGGGAAGTCGGCCGCCACCTGGGTCGGTGAGGCCGACTCCTCCGCCAGCATCCGGTAGGGCTGCTCGTCCTCCGGCAGGAGGGTCGGTTCGGGGCCGTCGAGAAGATTCTTGTGAATCGCCATGCAGTGCAGTCTGCCATCCGAGGCCCAGGGGTCAACCGCCCCGCCGTGATCGGCCGCCCGCTCCCGGGCCGGCCTACGCACGGCCCGCCCCCAACGCCCAGCCCGCCCCGAAGGTTGCATACCGGGTATATGGACATTCACCCGTTCGCCATGCCAGGGTGTGGCTCGTGCCCGCAGCCAGACCCGCCCGCCGACGAGCCACCCAGCCCGAGAACGCTCGCAGCAGATGCCGCCGCAGGTCACGCCGCAGGATCGGCCCCGGCATGCGCGCGGCACTGATCGCCTCCGTCGTGCTGCTGGGCGTCGCGGCCTTCGCGCTCGAGCGCCCCTCGGACGCCCCGGCCCCCGCCGCCACCGCCCAGGCCCGGGTCGCCCCACCGGCCGAACAGTCGCCCACCGCGGCAGCCACGCCGACCCCCACACCCACCCCGACGTCCCCGCCCGCACCCACCCCGACGCCGACCCCCACGGCACCGGACCCCGGCCCCACCAAGGGCTCCGGCACCTTCAGCATCGCCCCCGCCAGCGCCAAGGCGGTCGGCCGCGGCACCATACGCCGCTACCGGGTCGAGGTCGAGGACGGCATCGGCATCGACGCCGCCTCCGCCGCCGCGCAGATCCACGGCATCCTCGGCGACCAACGCGGCTGGACCAACGACCACAAGAACGGCTTCCAGCTGGTCGCCGGCGGCTCGTACGACTTCACCGTGAAGATCGCCTCCCCGGCCACCGTCGACAAGATCTGCGGCGCCTCCGGCCTGGACACCCACGGCGAGGTCAACTGCAACATCGGCAACCAGGTGCTCGTCAACTCCAAGCGCTGGAACACCGGTTCGCCGCAGTTCAGCGGCCCGCTGGACGAGTACCGGGCACTGATCGTCAACCACGAGGTCGGCCACCGGATCGGCCACGGCCACGAGACCTGCCCGGGCCCGGGCAAACCCGCGCCCGCGATGATGCAGCAGATCTACGGCCTCAAGGGCTGCGCGCCGAACGCCTGGCCGTACTCGGCGGACGGCACCTACCTGAGCGGACCGTCCGTCCCGTAGTGCAACGGAGTTGAGACCTGAACGGCAAGTGGACGGGACGACCTCGCACTAGCCTGCGATCATGACCGCTGCCCAACGCCGAAGGCTCACCGCCGCGTTCGCCATCGCCGGGATCGCGCTCGGCGCCGCCGCCTGCTCGTCCTCGACCGACACCGCCACGAGCGGCGGAGCGCTCTCCTACGACCGCGTCCGGTCGACCGCCCTGGACCTGTTCAAGAACAAGTCCAGCACCTGCCCGTTCGGCCTCGACTTCGCCAAGGCCGCGTCCGAGGCCGGGATCACCGGCGCCGTCGCCCCCGCCGTGACGGACGGACGCTCCGTCAAGGGCGACGCCGGGGACGGCGTCCCGGCCCAGCCCTGGCCCTCGGGGGCCACCCACCCGCCGACCATGACCGAGATGCCGGCCACTCCCCCGAACGCCCAGATCACCTGCTCGTACACGGTCGGCCCGTCCACCGTCGACGTCGAGCTGCTGGCCGTGCCGAAGAACGACTACGGCATCAGCATGATGCTCCCCTCGATCGCGCGCGCCGGGCTGCTCGGCGTGGACCAGCTGTCCCAGTTCTCCAGCGACCGGCCCGCCGTCGGGCAGACCAAGCTCACCCCGGGCGGCGGCACGGCCGCCGTCGCCCGGATCGCGCTCCACGGCGAGGGCGACCTGGTGCTGATGCTCGACCAGAACACCACCGGCCAGGACGCCCGGAACCCGGCCCTCGCCGGCGAGCCGCTGCGCAAGGCCGCCGAGGCCCTGGCCGGCCAACTCAAGGGCTAACCCAGGATCGGGAGGTACTCCCCCAGGTCGCTGCGCTCCCCGGAGGCGGACACCCCGGCGTCCGCCACCGCCGTCGCCCAGTCCGCCCGGCCGGTGGCCAGCCGGATCCAGGTCAGCGGGTCGGTCTCGACCACGTTCGGCGGGGTGCCGCGGGTGTGCTTGGGCCCGGGGACGGCCTGGACGACCGCGTAAGGCGGAATCCGCAGCTCGACCGCGCCGCCGGGCACCCGGTCGGCGAAGGCGTCCGCCAGCAGCCGGGTGACGGCGGCGACGGCCTGGCGGTCGTGCGGGAAGGCGGCGAGGCCCAGCGCGTCGGCCAGGTCGTCGGCGTGCACCACCGTCTCCACCAGCCTGGTCACCAGCAGGTCGGAGAGCAGCATCGACCCCAGCCGGATCTCCAACCGCCGTACCGGGTCGGCGGCTTCGGGCCGCTCCAGCAGCCCGGTCAGCGCGTCGGCGGCCCGTCCGAAGGCGGCCGCCACCGAGGCCGCGTCCCCGCCGAATCCGGCGGCCGCCCGCTCCCGGGTCTGGGCGTCCAGCGCCGGTGCGACGGTGCCGACCGCCGAGACCCAGCCCAGCAGGTCCAGCGCCGGCCGCCCCTCCAGCGGGTCGTCCAGGTGCACCGGGAGGAAGTCGAGCTGGACGGCCAGGTGCGCGAGCAGCTCCCGCACCCGCCAGTCCCCCAGCCTGGTCGGCAGGTCCAGCTGTTCGTCGCCGAGGCCGGCCACGGCGGCGCGCAGCGCCCCGGTCTGGGCGGCCAGCGCGGCGCGGACCTTCTGCGGCTGGTACGTACGGGACTTGGGAGGCATGGGGCCCAACATACGCCCAGGGGCGAACGGTCCCCGGATTCCGGAGGACCGCCCGCCCCTCGAAGGCGCGCCGGTCAGGCCAGCAGGGCCTCGATGACGCCGGTGTGGGCGTCCTTCAGCTCGGCCAGCGAGACGGTGAACTGCCCCTGGACGTCCAGGCTGTCGCCGTCCACGACACCGATCCGGGTGGCCGGCAGGCCACGCGCGGTGCACATGTCGTTGAACCGGAGCTCCTCGCTGCGCGGCACCGCCACGACGGCGCGGCCGGCCGACTCCGAGAACAGGAACACGAACGGGTCCTGGCCCGCGGGCACGACGATCCGCGCGCCGTGACCGCCCTTGAGGCAGCTCTCCACCAGCGCCTGGCCGAGACCGCCGTCGGACAGGTCGTGCGCGGCGTCGATCATGCCGTCACGCGAGGCGGAGATCAGGATCTCGCCGAGCAGCCGCTCGCGCTCCAGGTCCACCTTGGGCGGCAGGCCGCCGAGGTGGTCGTGGACGACCTGCGACCAGGCCGAGCCGCCGAGCTCGTCCGCCGTGTCGCCGAGCAGGTAGAGCAGCTGCCCCTCCTCGGCGAAGGCGACCGGGGTGCGCCGGGTGACGTCGTCGATGACGCCGAGCACCGCGACCACCGGGGTCGGGTGGATGGCGACCTCGCCGGTCTGGTTGTACAGCGAGACGTTGCCGCCGGTGACCGGGGTGCCGAGCACCAGGCAGGCGTCGGCCAGACCACGGGTCGCCTCGGCGAACTGCCACATCACGTCCGGGTCCTCGGGGGAGCCGAAGTTGAGGCAGTCGGAGACGGCGAGCGGCTTGGCACCGCCGGCCGCGACGTTGCGGTAGGCCTCGGCCAGGGCCAGCTGGGCGCCGGTGTACGGGTCCAGCTTGGCGTAGCGGCCGTTGCCGTCGGTGGCGACGGAGACGCCGAGGTTGGTCTCGTCGTCGATCCGGATCATGCCCGAGTCCTCGCCGTGCGAGAGCACGGTGTTGCCGAGCACGTAGCGGTCGTACTGGTCGGTGATCCAGGACTTGGAGGCCTGGTTCGGGTGGCTCGCGACCTTCAGCAGGTCGGCCTTGAGGCCCTCGCCGGTGGTCGGGCGGGCCAGCCGCTCGGCGGTGGGGGCGTCGGCCTGCAGCGCGTCCTGCCAGCTCGGGCGGGCGTACGGACGCTGGTAGGTCGGGCCCTCGTGGGCGACGGTGCGCGGCGGGACGTCCACCACGAGCTCGCCGTGCCAGAAGATCTCCAGGCGCTCGCCGTCGGTCACCTCACCGATGACGTTGGCGATGACGTCCCACTTCTCGCAGATCTCCAGGAAGCGGGCGACCTTGTCGGGCTCCACGATCGCGCACATGCGCTCCTGCGACTCGCTCATGAGGATCTCCTCCGGCGAGAGCGTGCGGTCGCGCAGGTGCACGGTGTCGAGGTCGATCCGCATGCCGCCGGAGCCGGCCGAGGCCAGCTCGCTGGTGGCACAGGACAGCCCGGCGCCGCCGAGGTCCTGGATGCCCTTGACGAGCTTCTCGCGGAAGATCTCCAGGGTGCACTCGATGAGGAGCTTCTCCTGGAACGGGTCGCCGACCTGGACCGCCGGGCGCTTGGCCGGCTTGGTGTCGTCGAAGGTCTCGGAGGCCAGCACCGAGACGCCGCCGATGCCGTCGCCGCCGGTGCGGGCGCCGTACAGGATGACCTTGTTGCCGGCGCCGGAGGCCTGCGCGAGGTGGATGTCCTCGTGCTTCATGACGCCCACGCACAGCGCGTTGACCAGCGGGTTGCCCTGGTAGCAGGAGTCGAAGACGACCTCGCCGCCGATGTTCGGCAGGCCCAGGCAGTTGCCGTAGCCGCCGATGCCCGCGACGATGCCGGGCAGCACGCGCCGGGTGTCCGGGTGGTCGGCCGCACCGAAGCGCAGCGGGTCCATCACGGCGACCGGGCGGGCGCCCATCGCCAGGATGTCGCGCACGATGCCGCCGATGCCGGTGGCCGCGCCCTGGTAGGGCTCGATGTACGACGGGTGGTTGTGCGACTCGACCTTGAAGGTGACCGCGTAACCCTGGCCGACGTCGACGACGCCGGCGTTCTCCCCGATGCCGACGAGCATCGCGTCCGAATCCGGCTTCTTCTCGCCGAACTGCTTCAGGTGGACCTTGCTGCTCTTGTACGAACAGTGCTCCGACCACATCACCGAGTACATCGCGAGTTCGGCGCCGGTCGGGCGGCGGCCGAGAATCTCCCGGATGCGCGCGTACTCGTCCTGCTTGAGGCCGAGCTCGGCCCAGGGCTGGGCGGCGTCCGGGGTCTGCTCGGCGTTCTTGACGGTGTCGAGGCTCATCAGGCGTTCACCAGCTGCTTCAGGACGGAAGTGAAGAAGCCCAGGCCCTCGGTGGTCGGACCGGTGAGCGGCTCCACGGCGTGCTCCGGGTGCGGCATCAGGCCGACGACATTGCCGGCGGCGTTGGTGATGCCGGCGATGTCGCGGTACGAACCGTTCGGGTTGACGTCCAGGTAACGGGCGACCACCCGGCCCTCCGCCTCCAGCTCGTCCAGGACGTGCTCGTCGGCGACGAAGCGGCCCTCGCCGTTCTTCAGCGGGACGACGATTTCCTGGCCCGCCGAGTAATCCCGGGTCCAGGCCGTGCCCGCGTTCTCGATCCGCAGCTTCTGGTCGCGGCAGATGAAGTGCAGCGAGTCGTTCCGGGTGAGCGCGCCGGGCAGCAGGTGCGATTCGCACAGCACCTGGAAGCCGTTGCAGATACCGAGCACCGGCATTCCGAGCTTCGCCTGCTCGATGACGGTCTCCATCACGGGCGAGAAGCGGGAGATCGCGCCGCAGCGCAGATAGTCGCCGTAACTGAATCCGCCCGGCAGGACGACGGCGTCGACCTGGTGGAGATCCTTGTCACGGTGCCAGAGGGCGACCGGCTCGGCGCCGGCCAGGCGGACCGCACGCTGGGCGTCGCGGTCGTCGAGGGAGCCGGGGAAAGTGACGACGCCGACGCGGGTGGTCACTTCGCCGCCTCCTCGACCCGGACGGTGAAGTCCTCGATCACGGTGTTGGCGAGAAAGGTCTCGGCGGCTTCGCGGATACGGGCGAGCGCGGCGTCGTCGACCGGGCCCTCCAGCTCCAGCTCGAAACGCTTGCCCTGGCGGACGTCGGCGATCCCGGTGAATCCGAGACGGGGCAGTGCACGCTGCACCGCCTGTCCCTGGGGGTCGAGGATCTCCGGCTTGAGCATGACGTCGACTACGACGCGTGCCACTGGCACTCCCGGTGGTGTCTTCGGTGAGGCGGGGGAACTCCAGACTACCGGCCGTTTCGGGCCGCATTGCTGGCCGGGGAGGGTGACGCGCGTAGACCCAGGACCCTTACGCCACAAGGGATCCGGACCCCCGGCCCCCCGCCCGGACCGCTCCGTTTCCGGCGATTCACACCCCCGAGCGTGAACGCCCGAAGAACACCCGAATACGGCACTTGGGGACAGATCGGCCCGTCCCGCGCATCGGTATCCGGGAGGCCCGCGAAGATTCGTGAATATCCGGAAAAGAATGCCGAACTCTTCGATTTCGACCCCCTTCGGGTGCAGAATAGGGCCACCTGTCGCGGCAAGTGCTGCGTATCCGGCGGGCCACCAGGCCTGCCCGTGTGCGCTTGCGCGAGTTGGTGCACATCAGGCCACGGGACGTACCCCGCGAACCGGCGGCCGAATTGCCCGAGAGGATTGACACCCATGGCTCAGCGTGTAGTTGTCACGCTCTCCGACGACCTGGACGGCGGCGCCGCCGCGGAAACCGTCCACTTCGGCGTCGACGGGAAGTCGTACGAGATCGACCTGTCGCTGGACAACGCGGAAAAGCTGCGGGAGGCCCTCGCCCCGTTCGTCGCCGCGGGCCGCCGTCAGAGCCGCACCGGAAAGTCCTTCCGGCGCACCGCGCTCACCCCGGACCCGGCCGCCGTGCGCGCCTGGGCCCTGTCCCGCGGCATGGAACTCCCGGCCCGCGGCCGGATCCCCAAGCACGTGTACGAGGCGTTCGCCGAGGCGAACTGACCCTCCCGGGGCGCAGCCCCTGGTCGCCCTGCCCGCCCGGACCGAAAGGGTGGGGCGACCACCCCGAACGATGCTGTAGAGTATTCCTCGTCGCCGCAACGGAGAGATCCGAAGAGGCGGCGGGTGCCCCACCAGGCACCATGCGGACGTGGCTCAGTTGGTAGAGCATCACCTTGCCAAGGTGAGGGTCGCGAGTTCGAATCTCGTCGTCCGCTCGCAGTGCGCGAGCACAGCACAACTCAATAGTTCAATCCTGCGGACGTGGCTCAGTTGGTAGAGCATCACCTTGCCAAGGTGAGGGTCGCGAGTTCGAATCTCGTCGTCCGCTCCAGAACGAAGGCCCCCTCGATCGAGGGGGCCTTCGGCATTCCCGCTTCCCCTGACCGCGGTCCGCCGCCGCTCCTCCCATGACATTTGTCATCGCCGACCCGTGGATTCGCACCGCCGACTCATGACGGCGCGCACTGCCCGCGCGACCGGGGCGGCGGAAGGCTGGAGGCATGGAAACGAGCCAGCCCTCCCGCCCCGGCGACAGCGTGATCGAGGTCACCGACCTGCACCGCCGCTACGGCACCGGCGCCACCGAGTACCACGCCGTCCGCGGCGTCGACCTGACCGTCGGCCGCGGCGAGCTGTTCGCCCTGCTCGGGACCAACGGGGCCGGCAAGACCTCCACCATGGAGGTCATCGAGGGCATGGCCGCTCCCACCCGCGGCACCGTCCGGGTGCTCGGCCGCGACCCCTTCGCCGAGCGCGCCGCCGTCCGCCCGCGGATCGGCATCATGCTCCAGGAGGGCGGCTTCCCCGGCGAACTCACCGCCGCCGAGACCGGCCGCACCTGGGCCGGGATGACCAGCGGCGCCCGTCCGGTCGCGGAGGCGCTGGAGCTGGTCGGCCTCGGCCACCGCGCCGACGTCCGGGTCAAGCAGCTGTCCGGCGGTGAACGGCGCCGGCTGGACCTCGCGATGGCCCTGCTCGGCCGCCCCGAGGTGCTGTTCCTGGACGAGCCCAGCACCGGCCTCGACCCGGAGGCGCGCGCCGCCGTCTGGCGGCTGGTCCGCGAACTGCGCGCCCAGGGCACCACGGTGCTGCTCACCACCCACTATCTGGAGGAGGCCGAGGAGCTCGCCGACCGGCTGGCCATCATGCACGGCGGCCAGGTCGTCACCACCGGCACCGTCGCCGAGGTGATCGCCGGCCGGCCCTCCCGGATCACCTTCGAGCTCCCCGAGTTCACCGGGACCGCGCTGCCCGTCCTGGCCGGGGCCGAGGTCGCCGTCGACGGCCGCAAGGTCACCGTGCAGACCGCCCGCCTCCAGGACACCCTCACCGACCTGCTCGGCTGGGCCCGGCACCACTCGATCGCGCTCGGCGCCCTGGACGCCCGCAGCGCCTCGCTGGAGGAGGCCTTCCTCGCGATCGCCTCCGAGGCCGCCCACCAGGCCCCGCCGCAGGCCCCCGCCGCCTCCGCCCGTCCCGCCCGCCGCCGCCTGATCGGATCCGCCCGATGACCACCGCCGCTCCCACCGACACCCGCGCCACCGGTCCGCAGAGCACCACGGCCGGCCGGCTGCTCGCCCTCGGCCGCGCCGAGGCCACCCTGCTGCTGCGCAACCGGACGGCGCTGTTCACCGCCCTGGTGCTGCCGGTGGTGCTGATCAGCACCCTGCAGGGGACGCTCAAGAAGCAGTCCGAGAGCACCCCCGGGCTGGACGTCCACTCGCTGCTGGTCTACGGCTCGGTCGGGATGGTCCTGGCCTTCGTCGTGTACTACAACCTGACCGCCGCATACGTCGGCCGGCGCGGCGAGCTGGTGCTCAAGCGGCTGCGCACCGGCGAGGCCAAGGACCTGGAGATCCTGCTCGGCACGGCCGTCCCCTCGCTCACCCTCGGTCTGCTGATGGCCGCCCTGATCGGGGTCGGCGGCAGCCTCGGCCTGCACCTGGCCGTGCCGGTCAACCCGGTGCTGATGCTGGTCGGCCTGGTGATGCTGCTGGCCACCATGATCGCCCTGGCCGCGCTGTCCAGCGCCTTCACCAAGACCGTGGAGAGCGCGGGCATCACCACTCTGCCGGTCATGCTGGTCATGCAGCTCGGCTCCGGCCTGTTCGTCCCGCTGGAGGTCATGCCCTCGCAACTGGCCGACGTCTGCCGCCTGCTGCCGACCACCCCGGCCTTCCAGCTGATCCGGGTCGGCTGGTTCGGCACCGACGGCTCCGCCGCCGCGACCGACTTCCTCGGCAGCTGGGGCGCCGCCGCCCCGCACCTGGTCACCGGCGCCGTCTGGCTCGGCCTGGCGGTCTGGGGCGCGGTCCGCTACTTCCGCTGGGAGCCGCGCCGCTGACCAGCGCGGCTAACGGAAACCGAAGGATCCGCCCCCGTTCCACCTCTGATATGAAGGCAGCAACACGATCGTGATCAGACGGGGAGCACATCGATGGTCCGGGGGCCGATCCGCCGCTGGAAGGGCTACGGCAAGCCGCAGCGCGCCGAGCTGTACTTCCGGTGGTCGCTGTACCTGGTGGCGTGGTTCATGCTGCCGATAAACCTGCTGTCCAGCGCCTCCGCCGTGAAGGTCCAGGGCGTGACCACCGCCGCCCAGGTCGCCCTGGTCCTGTCGCTCGCCTCCATCCTGGTCACCCTCAGGGCGTACCGCACCTCGCTCGACCACTACCTGGGGCGGCCCAGCCCGTACCGGCGCTGGCTGATCGTCAACGCCGTCCTGACCGTGGCCGGTTCCTGGACCGTCCTCCTGCTCGGCCCGTCCTCCGACGGGCTGTCGCCCTACCCGGGCCCGCCGTTCACCACGGTGATCGCCGCCGCCCTGGTCGGAGCCGCCGCGGGCCCCACGGGGGTGGGCCTGCGGTGGCGGTGGGCCCTCCTCGCCGGAATCGGTCTGCCGCTGGTGATCGCCCCGGCGATGCTGCTGGCCGGAATCAGCTTCGCCACCACCTTCGGATGGGTCTGCGGAGCGGTCTTCGGCACCCTCGTGCTGACCGGCAGCTGCCGCAGCTTCGCCTGGGTGACCGCGATCGTCTGGGAGCTGGACGCCGCCCGCGAGGCACAGTCCCGGCTCGCCGTCGCCGAGGAGCGGCTGCGGTTCTCCCGTGACCTGCACGACGTGATGGGCCGCAACCTCACCACCATCGCGCTGAAGAGCGAGCTCGCCGTCCAGCTCGCCCGGCGCGGGCGTCCGGAGGCCGCCGACCAGATGTCCGAGGTGCAGAAGATCGCCCAGGAGTCGCAGCGCGAGGTCCGGGACGTCATCCGCGGCTACCGCACCGCCGACCTGCACGCCGAGGCGATCGGTGCCCGTGCGGTGCTGCGCTCCGCCGACATCGCCTGCGAGATCGACCTGGGCGAGAACGCCGACGGGCTGCCGCTGCCGGTGCAGTCGGTGCTCGGCTGGGTGATCCGCGAGGCCACCACCAACGTGCTGCGGCACAGCGAGGCCGCCCACTGCCTGATCCGGCTGCGGCGGGAGGACGGCCGGGCGGTGCTGGAGCTGGAGAACGACGGGGTGCCCGAGGTCCCGGTGCCGTCCCAGGGCGCCGGCACCGGACTGCGCGGCCTGCGCGAGCGGCTCGCCGCCCACGACGGCGAGTTGACCGTCCCGACGGCCGCGCCGGGCACCTTCCGGATGCTCGCCGCCGTACCGCTGCCATGCTGAGAGAGGCTGCCCGATGACCGAGAACACCGCGCCCGTCCGCGTCCTGCTCGCCGACGACGAGCACCTGATCCGCGGCGCGCTGGCCGCGCTGCTCTCGCTGGAGGACGACATCGAGGTGGTCGCCCAGGCCGGCTCCGGCCCGGAGGCGCTGGCGATGGCCGCGGCCCACCGGCCCGACATCGCGGTGCTGGACCTCCAGATGCCCGGCAAGGACGGCATCGAGACGGCCACCGAGCTGCGCCGGCTGCTGCCGGACTGCCGCTGCATGATCGTCACCGGCCACGGCCGGCCGGGCTATCTGAAGCGGGCGCTGGAGGTCGGGGTGCGCGGCTTCCTGCCGAAGACCGTCTCGGCGGCCGACCTGGCCGGCATCATCCGCACCGTGCGCTCCGGCGGACGGTACGTGGACCCGGAGCTGGCGGCGGACGCGATCAGCGCCGGGGAGACCCCGCTGACCCCGCGCGAGACGGACGTCCTGGAGCTGGCCGCGGACGGCACCCCGATCGCGGAGATCGCCGAACGGGCCGCGCTCTCCCAGGGCACCGTGCGCAACTACCTGTCCTCGGCGGCCACCAAGCTGGGCGCGGAGAACCGGCACGCGGCGGTGCGGATCGCCCGCGAGCACGGCTGGATCTAGTGCTCGCGGGCGTCACCGCCGCGGATCAGACCCAGCTGGTGCCGGTCAGCCGCTCGTACACCTCGATGTACCTGGCCCGGGTCTGCTCGACCACCTCGGCCGGCAGCTCCGGCGGCGGCTGCTCGCTGTAGCGGTCCCAGCCGGAGGCCGGGGAGACCAGCCAGTCGCGGATCAGCTGCTTGTCGAAGGACGACTGCGAGCGGCCCGGCTGGTACTCGTCGGCCGGCCAGTAGCGGGAGGAGTCCGGGGTGAGCACCTCGTCGCCGATCACCAGTTCGCCGTCCAGCAGGCCGAACTCGAACTTGGTGTCGGCCAGGATGATGCCGCGCTCGCGGGCGATGTCCCGGGCCCGGGCGTAGATGTCCAGGGTGGTGCGGCGCAGCCGGCTGGCCAGCTCGGCGCCGATCCGGCGGGCGGTCTCCTCGTAGGAGACGTTCTCGTCGTGCTCGCCGACCTCGGCCTTGAGCGCCGGGGTGTAGATCGGGGCGGGCAGCTCGGAGCTGTTCTCCAGGCCCTCCGGCAGGGCGATGCCGCAGACCGTACGGCTCTCGTTGTACTCGGTCAGGCCGGAGCCGGCCAGGTAGCCGCGGGCGACCGCCTCGACCGGGATCATCTCCAGGCTCTTGCAGACCAGCGTGCGGCCCTTCCAGTCGGCCGGGGCGCCGACCGGGATCTCGGTGGAGATCACGTGGTTGGGGACGATGTCGGTGATCCGCTCGAACCACCACAGCGAGAGCTGGGTGAGGATGCGCCCCTTGTCCGGGATCTCGTTCGGCAGCACCCAGTCGTGGGCGGACATCCGGTCGCTGGCGACCATCACCAGCTCGCCCGACTCGGTGCGGTACAGGTCGCGCACCTTGCCGGTGTGCAGGTGGACCAGGCCGGGTACCTGGACGGGCTCGGGCTTGGTGACAAATCCGCTCAAGGTGTTCAGTCCTCAGGGGTCGTTCACGGGCGTGGGGCACCGCGAAAGGGGAGGTCACTGCCCCCGCAGTCTTTCACGACCGCTGAACGTCAGTTCTTGCAGAGCCGGTCCAGCAGGTTGGCGGTGGCCCGCTGGATCCGTTCGTCGGTCAGTCCCGGGCGGCCCAGCGCGGGCGACCAGGCGAAGGTGCCGGCCGCGAAGACGTACGCGCCGCTGGGTGCCCGGTACAGCGAGGTCTCCTGGTAGCGGGTGCGGCCGGACAGGTCCTGGTACGGGGAGTGCGCCAGCAGCACCCGCTCGGTGTGCTCGGGCAGCGCCACCTTGGGGTAGTACCGGTCGGCCTCCCCCGCGACCAGGCCTGGCAGCTCGTCGCCCTCCTGCAGCCCGGTGCCGTCCCAGAGCCAGTGCGCGGTGTGCCGGGCGACCAGCGGGACGGGCGCGGCGACCCGGCCCGAGTACTGCACACCGAGCAGGTGCTGCTCGGGCGCGCCGGCGTCCCGCCACAGCGCGCTGGCCGCGCCGGGCACCCCGGCGGCCGAGCTGCCCGGCGCGACCTTCTGCCGCTTGCGGCAGTTGAGCAGCCGGTTCGGCTCGCCGGAGGCGGCGGCGGTCAGCTCGACCCGCCAGTACATGGTGTTGGCGGACAGGAAGACCAGCGAGGTGCCGCCGTCCCGGGCCCGTTCGGCGGCCCGGCGCATCGGCTCGGACCAGTACTCGTCGTGGCCGGGGAAGACCAGCGCCCGGTGGTCGGCCGGGTCCACCAGACCGGCGTGCAGGTCGGTGGCGGTGGCGTAGGAGAGGTCGTAGCCGTAGCGCTCGGCCCAACGGATGAAGTCGTACGCGTGGCCGACGTGCAGCGGCAGCCCGGCGGTGGCGTGCGGGCGGTCGAAGGAGACGGTGACGGCCGCCTCCGGCTCGCCGACCAGGCCGCCCCGGCCGTCCCAGGCGTGGTAGAGGCTGGCGCCGGTGCGGCCGTCCTCGGGGAACAGGTTGTACGCCTGCCAGGTCACGTCCGGGAGCACCAGGAGCAGTTCGGCCTTGCGCCCCTGGTCCGCGAAGTCCCGCACGGTGAAGGGGACGTGGCTGCGGTGCAGCATGTCCGCGGTGGTCAGCACGGCGACGTACGCGCCGGGCTTCCAGTGCGCCGGGATCTGCAGCCGCCAGGAGTGCCACCAGTGGTGGCAGGAGACCGTCCGCTCGACCACCAACGGGGCCGGCTGGGCGAGGCCGGCCACCAGTGGGCTGTCGATCATGTGACGGGCGCCGTCGCCGCCGTAGTGGCCGATCCGGTAGACGCTCACGGTGAAGTCACGGGGCGGGTTGACGGTGACCCGGAAGTCCACCGAACCGCCGGGACGGACCACCCCGGCCGAGGCGAAGCCCTTGATCTGCTGGTCCACGTCGTTGGAGCTCTGCGGGGTGCCGACCGGCGGCTTGGTCCGCACGCCGGCCGACAGCGGCTGCTGGCCGGGCGCGTCCACCGAGACGTACCAGGGCACGGCGCCCTCCGCCCCCGCCAGGTACTGGTCGGGGCTGCGCAGCCACGGCAGCGGGCCCTGGCCGAAGGGGTCGGAGACGCTGTAAGCGTGCGTTCCCGACTCCCAGCGGCGGTTGAGTTCGGTCCCCACGCGCCCCTCCCAGGTGCACTTCCGTCCGGCTGGCACGTGCCCCCCGGATGTGCGTGCGGTCTAATACACCACACAGTTCTGGCGCTGCGTCACCCCACGGTAGCAATTGGTGTCGGGAATCTCGCGAGCCGTCCGGACAGGGCCTCCGGCCTGCGGAGACGGCCGGAGGCGGGGCCCGACGGGGGCGCGTGCCGGGGCGCCGAGCGCCGTCTGCGGCCGCTGGGGCGGCAGAGGCGTGTCGGGCCGTTCGCGCCCGGTGGGAACGGTCAGCCGCGCCTTGACGGTCAGACACGCCCTAGAGGCGTACGGGTTTCTCCAGGCGGACCTCGGCGGTGTCCAGCCAGGCGCGCAGCGGTCCGTCCTGGCCCTGCTCGACGGCCTGGGCGACCGGGCCGGCCAGGTCGGTGCGGCGGACCCCGCCGAGCAGCAGCACCGGGCCGTCCAGCCAGTCCAGACCGGGGGCGCCGCCGGCGGTGTCCACGGCCGCGCAGCAGACCATCGCGGTGACGTGGTCGACCAGCAGGTCACGTCCGGTGCGGTCGGGTTCGAGCAGCGGGGCCGGGGCGGTGGTGCGGGCGAGCTGGGCGGCGAGCGCGGCGGCCAGCCGTTCACCGTCGCCCTCGGCGAGCCGGACCAGCAGCCGGGTGAGGGTCGGGGCGCCGGGACGGGACTGCGGGGCGAGTCGGTCCAGGGCGGACTGCAGGGCGGCGGCGCGGGCCCGCCAGTCGGCGTCCACCACGTCGGCCGGGTAGTCGGCCCACTCCAGCTCGTCCCAGGCGCCGGCCGGCGGGCGGCCGAAGAACAGCTCGGCCGCGAGCCGGGACACCGCCCGGTCCACCGTGCCGGGCTCCTCCAGCAGGTCGCAGGCGGGGCGGTCGCCGAGCCGGTTGCCGTAGCCGTCGGCCAGCCGGTCGCGGCGGGACAGCTCCGTGAGCGCGGCGGCCACTCCGGCGTTGAGGTGCGCGGGGTGGCGGCCGAGCCGCCAGGCGGGCAGCGCGACCCGGGTGAGCAGCCGGTCCCAGCCGGCGTAGGCCAGGCCCACCTGCTCCTGGGCGGCGATCCGCAGGCCGTAGTCGACCGTCCGGGCCTGCTCGGAGGCCCAGCTCGCGACGGAGCGCTCCAGCTCGGCGGAGTGGCCGCGACAGGCGCCGAGCATGCGGCGGGTGATCCGTCGGGTGATCCGGTCGGCGAGCGCGGCCGGGCCGCGGCGGGGCGGCCGGGGCGGGGCGGCCAGGGTGCCGCCGCCGAGCCCGGGGGCCGCGCCCGCGCCGGAGTCCACGCAGGCGTCCAGACTGCGCAGGAAGCGGCGGGCGGCGGCGATCTCCGGGTCGGCGGAGGCGGCGGTGCCGGCCACCACGGGGGCCAGCAGGGCGCGCAGCTCGCCGGCCCGCATCCACCACAGGAACGGCGAGCCGATCACCAGCACCGGCGCGGGCGACGCGGGGTGCGGCCGCAGCGGTCCGGGCCGCCGCACCGGCGGGAGGTCCTCCAGCCAGCTGTCGCAGTCCGGGGTGAGGGCGATGGCGGAGGGCGCGGGCACGTCCAGCCGGTCGGCCAGTTCGCCGATCAGCCGGTACAGCTCGGGGGCCTCGGCTCGGGCGACCGGGACGGCCGGGATCTGCGGCGGGACGGCCCGGCGGTAGGCGCAGGCGGTCAGCCCGGCCACCAGCAGGGTCAGCGCGGCGACCGCGCCGAAGGCCCAGCGGGCGGCGTCCCAGCCGGCGGCGTCCGGAGCACCGGGCGCGCCGATCCGGCCGGTGAACCGGCCCGCGAGCAGGACCACCGTGACGGCGGCGGGCACGACGGCGGCGGCCAGGGCCAGGCCTCGGACCCGCAGGACCGCCTGGGCGTGAGCGCGCGTGGTGTCGACTGCGGCCATACGGTGCGGCACCCCCTTCGGAGCCCTCGGGCGCCCGGATCCGGGCCCTGAGCCGACTCGAAATGATCAGTTCCGACCGGGAAGCGGAGGCGTCCGATCCCCGGCAGTGCAGGCTGTGTGGCGCTACTGACATTTTCGACGCCCCGGTCCGGGCGGGCGTTCCGGAACGACCCGGTTTCCACTCGTCCCGGTGACGCCGCCCGGATTCCGGACGCCTGCGACCGGTCCGGTGCGAAGCACCCGGGCGACCGCCCGGCCGGACGCCGTCCAGCATCCCCCCGCGGGCGCGCCGCTACCCGGCGGCGACCCCGGCGCACGGCCCCGTCGCACTGCGATCCAGCGCACCATAAGGCCGAGCGCGCGGTTACGTCAGCTGGATGCGGTTGCTGTCACCCGATGGGCTGGAATCCGGCCGCCGAACGGTGCGTCGGCCCCCGGAACCGCTCCGGCCCGGGAAACGCCGAGGGCGCTGCGCCCTGCGGGTTGTTCCCCCTCTCTCCGGGCTCGCTCGCGACCTTACGGCTCGCTCGCGACCTTACGGCTCGTGCGCGGCCCTTCGGCTCGCTCGCCCCTGACGAGCGCGGCCCCCGTGCGAGCGATTCGCACGGGGGCCGCAAGGGGTGCCACTGCTTCAGGCGGTGGCCGCCTTGAGCGCGATGTCGGTGCGGTGCTGCCCGCCCTTGAGGGAGATCCGGTCCACGGCGGCGTACGCGCGGTCGCGCGCCTCGGCCAGGTCGGCGCCGGTCGCGGTGACCGACAGGACGCGGCCGCCGGCACTCAGCACCCGGCCGTCCTCGTCCGCCTTCGTGCCGGCGTGCAGCACGAACGCGGTGCCGTCGGCCTCGGCCTCGGCCAGGCCCTCGATCGGGTCGCCGGTGCGCGGCGCGGCCGGGTAGCCCTCGGAGGCAATCACCACGGTGACGGCGGCGCCCTCGTCCCAGCGCAGCGGCTCCAGCTGGTCCAGGGCGCCGGTGGCGGAGGCCAGCAGGACGCCGGCCAGCGGGGTGCGCAGCCGGGCCAACACGACCTGGGTCTCCGGGTCGCCGAAGCGGGCGTTGAACTCGATCACCCGGGTGCCGCGCGAGGTGAGCGCCAGGCCCGCGTACAGCAGGCCGGAGAACTCGGTGCCGCGGCGGCGCAGCTCGTCCACGGTCGGCTGCAGGACGGTGTCCAGGACCTCCTCGACCAGGCCGTCCGGCGCCCACGGCAGCGGCGAGTAGGCGCCCATGCCGCCGGTGTTGGGGCCCTCGTCGCCGTCCAGCGCGCGCTTGAAGTCCTGCGCGGGCTGCAGCGGCAGCACGGTGGTGCCGTCGGTGATCGCGAACAGCGAGACCTCGGGGCCGTCCAGGTACTCCTCGATGACCACGCGCTCGCAGGCGGCGGCGTGCGCCAGCGCGGCCTCGCGGTCGGAGGTGACCACGACGCCCTTGCCGGCGGCCAGGCCGTCGTCCTTGACCACGTACGGCGCGCCGAAGGCGTCCAGCGCCGCGGCGGCCTCCTCGGGGGTGGTGCAGACGTAGGAGCGGGCGGTGGGCACCCCGGCCCCGGCCATCACGTCCTTGGCGAAGGCCTTCGAGCCCTCCAGCTGCGCTGCCGCGCCGGAGGGGCCGAACACCGGGATGCCGGCCGCGCGCACGGCGTCGGCGACGCCGGCCACCAGCGGGGCCTCGGGGCCGACCACGACCAGGTCGGTGCCCAGTCGCACGGCCAGTTCGGCGACCTGGGCGCCGTCCAGCTGGTCGACCGGGTGGACCGTCGCGACGCCGGCGATCCCGGCGTTGCCCGGGGCGCAGTGCAACTCGGTCACGGAGGGATCTTGGGACAGGGAGCGGCACAGGGCGTGTTCGCGGGCGCCGCCGCCGATGACGAGGACCTTCACGCCAGGCAGCGTAGTCGGTGGCCCGTTCCGGCCGCTCTCCGGTCCCGTCGGATCCTCCAGGAGAAGAGCTCCGTACGCCGACGACGTCGGAGGAACCTCCAGGCCCGGAGGGTCCGGATGCGCGGCGGGTGTCCGGGTCAGGACGGCGGGTCACCGGCGCCTCGCTCGGACGGGTGAAATCTCGCCGACCCCCGCAACCCGCTCACCTCGGGTTCCGGTGGCCGAAACCGGTAACGATCACCGTGGAAGCGCCCCCACGGTCAGCCATTTGGCGGTAAGAAGTGCTGTTGGACAACCACCGGCAGACGCCACGTCAGCCGATGCGCCGCCAGACCAAGCCGCCCGCCCGCCACAGGGAGCCCCACAGGTGAGCCAGCCGGAAATGCAGCCCGAGGAGAGTGCCTGGGGCAAGGAGATCGGTGAGGAGGACCCGCCCGCCGCCGCCGTCGCCCGGCGGGCCTCCACCCGCCGCCGGACCGATCTGAGCACCCGACAGTTCCCGCTCGGGGACTGGGGCGAGCCCGCCGAGCGGCTGGAGGAGCTCTACCGCTGGTCCGAGGAGCGGGCGGTCGAGGCGATCGAGTGGTACCGCCGGGACCGGGTCTGGAAGCGCCGCTGGGCCCGCCTGCTGCGCTTCGGCACGGCCGGCTTCGCGGTCGGCGGGGTGACCGCCCCGCTGGTGGACCTGACCGGCGAGCTCTCGCACGGCGCCGGCTGGGGCTACGTGGGCTTCGCGCTCGCCGCCGCCTGCTACGGCGCCGACCGGGCCTTCGGCCTCACCTCCGGCTGGATGCGGGACGTCTCCACCGCCCAGGCGCTGCAACGCCGTCTGGAGGCCTTCCAGTTCGACTGGGCGTCGGAGTGCGTGCGCGAGGTGCTCGGCCCGACCGAGGGCACCGCGGGCGAGGCCGCCGAGCGCTGCCTGGGCGTGCTGCGGCGGTTCTGCGAGGACGTCTCGGACATGGTCCGCACCGAGACCTCGGAGTGGATGCTGGAGTTCCGCGCCTCGATGACCCAGCTGCCCACCCAGGCCCCCGGGACCTGGGGCGGGCGCACCGAGCCCGGGGTGGGCGCCCAGGTGCGGGTGCTGCCGCCGCCGGGGACCAGGCCCACCATGCCGCGCCAGCGGCCGCCGGAGGGGCCGCTGCGGTAGGGCGCGCCCCTGGACGTGTCCGACGGTTCCCGCCGGGCACGCGGATCGACGGACGCGCCCCGGCGGGACGGCGCTACGCGAAGACGATCATCGAGCCCTGGGCGAGGCTCCGGGTCGCCGCCGCGTACAGGCCCGACCAGGCGTGGCGCTCGCGGGCGAAGGGGTGCACGTCGTCGATCGGCGGCCCGAACGGCTGCTCCAGGCCGGTCGGGCCGAGCGGCCTGGTCGGGTCCGGCGGGTTGAGCGGGTCGATGCCCAGCGCCGGTGCCACGGCCTGCAGTTCGCGCAGCAGCCCGTGGCTGGAGCCGAGCGGGCCGCCGCCGGCGAGCAGCGCGTCGTCCACCAGCGGGGTCGGGAACTCGATCGGCACGTACGCGCCGGCGTGGTCGAAGTGCCAGACCAGGTGCGACTGTTCGGCGCTGCTCTCGAACATCTCCAACAGCTGCTCGTAGTCGCCGCCGAGCGCGTCGACCGGGGTGATGTCCAGACCGGTGAGGCCCAGCAGGTAGGCGCGGCGCAGGAAGTGCAGCGAGTCGTAGTCGAAGGCGGCTATCGGCTCGACCGCTCCGCTCAGCCCGGGGACGTACTGGTAGACCGGCACCTGGGGCAGCCCGCGGGAGGTCAGCACCGCGTTGTAGAGCGCGAGGTCGTCCCGGAAGGGGTTGTCGGGGCTGTGGCTCAGCACGTCCACCAGCGGGACGAGCCAGAGGTCGCAGGCCATGGCCGGCAGTTCCTCTCCGGACGGCGGGGATCGCCCGCGGGGCGGGGCGACGACGGGGGGCGGAGTCGGTACCCGGACGGCCCTTGCCAGGGCACCGGGTTCGACGCCCGCCCACCCTACCGGCCCGGCGCGGCGTGCGGATCGGGCCGTCCCTGCGGAGCCCCGGCCGGCGGCTCGGCCAGCCGCCGGCCGAACCGCCCGTGCGGCACCCAGCGCGGCTGCGGCACCAGGCCGAGGCCCAGGCCCAGTTCACGGCCCAGTTCCCGGCCGACCTCCCCGCCCTGCCGGGGCCGCCCGGCCCGGGCCGTCCCGGGCTCCGCGGCGGGCTCCGCCGGGAGCGGCGGCGAGGGCACCGGCGGCTCGACCGGTACCGGCAGCGGCTCCGCCCCGGCGGCCTCGGTGAGCAGCCCGAGCACCGTCACCGACTCCAGCGGGCGCCCGGCCAGCCCGGCCAGCAGCCGGACGGTGAACAGGTTGTACTCGCAGATGATCCGGTGCGCGGCTGCGAGGTCGTGGGCCCCGATCGCCTCGACCAGGTCCAGGTGGCGGTCCCAGCAGACCCCGCCCAGGGCGGGCATCTCCCGCAGGTAGGGCGCGGCGAACATCCAGGACTGCACCCGCAGCCAGTCCAGGTAGTCCCCGATCCGCCGGTTGCCGAGCAGAGCGGAGACCTCCTGCCAGAACCGCCGGTCGCAGCCCACCATCACGTCCAGGTTCCCGGCCCGGGCGGCCCGGACCGCCGCGTCGGCCCGGCGGCTCAGCGAGGGCAGCCGGGTGAGGTCGGGCAGCGCCCGGCGGGTGGAGAACTGACGGAAGAAGCTGTCGGTGAGCAGGACCCTGGACTCGAAGATCTCCAGGAAGTCCTCCCAGCACAGCTCCGGCACCGTGAAGCCGCGGTGGTGCTCGGCCCGCAGCAGCCCCTGGGCGCCGAGGTCGACCAGCGCCTCGCGAGCCGGGGTTGCGGAGACGCCGTACAGCTCGGCGATCTCCTTGACGGTGAAGTTGCGGCCGGCCGCCAGCCGGCCGGCCATCATCTCCTCGCGCAGCGCGCCGGCGATCTGCTCGCGCAGGCTGTTGCGGTGGATGACGGGACGGGGGGTGTCGCTTGCGCCGTTGCCGGACATGCGCGCGACCTCCTCGGGCAGGCCGCCAGGCCGACCCGCGACGGACCGGCCGACCAGCGGCAGGGAACACGACGAGTGCTCATCTTCTCAAACCGGCCCGGAGCAGGTACGAACCAACCCTCCGGAACGCCCCGGGCCCTACCGCTGGACGGGCGCCGGGATGCCGAGCAGGCGGTCCCGCAGCACCGGGAACTCCTCACGCGCCTTGCCCACCTCGGCCGGGTCGAAGTCGACGGTCAGCACCTGCTCGTCGTCCCCGGCCTCGGCCAGCACCCGGCCCCACGGGTCCACCACGATGCTGTGCCCGGCCTGCTCGACCCCGGCGTGCGTCCCGGCGGTGTTGCAGGCCAGCACGAAGGCCTGCTCCTCCACCGCCCGCGCCCGGGCCAGCAGCGTCCAGTGCTCGCGCCGCCGGGCCGGCCAGGCGGCCGGGACCACCAGCAACTGCGCGCCGGCGTCCAGCAGCGCCCGGAACAGCTCCGGGAAGCGCAGGTCGTAGCAGGTGGCCAGGCCGAGGGTGGCGAAGTCGGTGGGCGCGGTGACGATCTCCTGCCCGGCGCCCATCACCACCGCCTCGCCGCTGTCGAAGCCGAAGCGGTGGATCTTGCGGTAGGTGTGCACCAGCTCGCCGTCCGGGGCGAACAGCATCGAGGTGTTGTAGATCGGCCCGTCCGGGTCGCGTTCGACGATCGAACCGGCGTGCAGCCAGACCCCGGCGGCCCGGGCGGCCGCCGCCATCGCGTCCGAGGTGGGCCCGTCCAGGGTCTCGGCGCCCTCCGACCAGAGGTCGTAGGCGAAGCCGCCGAGCGGCCACAGCTCCGGCAGCACCACCAGGTCGGCGTCCGCCTGCGCCCGTACCAGCGCCGCGGCGCGGGCCCGTCGCTCGGCGGGCGGCTCGGCGTCGGAGACCCCGAGTTGGATCAATGAAGCGCGCACAGTACCACCGTCCACGGCAAGAGTCCTACGATCGTCACCCGAAAGCGCTGCCCAGCTGTCTCCCGGCAGCGTAACGTGCGGTTAGCGTGAGCGCCCGGAAGCCGGACCATCCCGGCCGGCCGCGATGACCGGGCGCGGACCGTAGGAAAGCTGACGGAGGGCCGGAGATTCCCGTGACGGACAACCAGACCGTGCAGGCTTACACCGAGGCGTGGACGCACAGTATCGAGTCCATATCGGAGCTGGTCGCCCCCCTCCCCGAGGGATCCTGGAACCGGGCGACGGAGTGCCCCGGCTGGTCGGTCCGGGACATCGTGTCGCACGTGATCGCGGTCGAGTCCGAGCTGCTCGGCGATCCCCGTCCGATCCACTCGCTGCCGCGTGATCTTCGCCACGTGACCACCGAGTTCGCCCGCTACATCGAGCTGCCGGTCGACAAGCGCCGCTGCCACACGGCGCTGGAGATGACCAGCGAGCTGGAGTACACGATCATCCGCCGCTCCCGCGCGCTGCGGAACGCCAAGCAGGCGCCCGACGAGCCGGTGCGCTGGTCGGCCGGCCCGCTCGCCGGGAACGTCCCGTACCACGAGCTGCTGCGGATGCGGGCGTTCGACGTCTGGGTGCACGAGCAGGACCTGCGCCGGGCCCTGGAGACCCCCGGCAACCTGGCCTCCCCGGGCGCGCTGATCACCCGGGACTTCCTGCTGGAGCGGCTGCCCAAGGCCGTCGCCCACAACGCCGGCGCCCCGGCCGGGACGGCCCTGGTGGTGGACGTCACCGGCCCGGTGGAGTTCCTGCGCACCGTCCGGGTGGACGCCGCCGGGCGCGGCACCGTGGACGAGTCGATCGGCCTGGCCCCCGACGTCCAGCTCACCATGGACTGGGAGACCTATCTGCGGCTCGCCTGCGGCCGGGGCCGACCGGGCCCGGTGAGCGTCGAGGGCGACAAGGAGCTGGCCGAGCGGGTGCTCGCCAACTTCGCCGTCACCATCTGACGCCTGCGGCGCGCACCACCCGGCGTACACGTACCAACGCACGCCGGGTCGGCACCACTCGTGCATCCATGCGTCAACCCAGCACCAATCACCTCACCTGTTTGGCCTCGTTGTTCCGGGCAGTCCAACCATCACCCGGAAGAAGGAGGAGCGTCCCCATGGACGACGGACAGGAACAGCAGGAACAGATGGTGCTGGTGCGGTCGAGCTTCCCGGTCACGGGGCAGCCGATCAGGGTCGTGATGATCGACGGGGAGCCGTGGTTCGTCACGGCGGACGTGTGTCGGGTGCTGGGCCGAGGAAATCCAACCGACACCGTCAAGGTGCTGGACTCTGACCAGCACCGCATCGTCGACCTTCGATCGGTAACCCTTGTTCGGAACAAGGGTTACCGCGTTTCCGCAGGTCAGAAAGCCTATCGGCGGGGGAATCCCCTACTCGGCGTCGTAAGCGAGGCCGGGCTGTATGGCCTCCTCATGAGGTCGGACAAGAACGCAGCCCGGCCGTTCCGAAATTGGGTGACCGGGGAACTGCTGCCCTCCATTCGCCGAGGGGACACCGACATCCCGACCCAGCAACAACGGATGGCGGAGACCCTGGCCGAGGCGATCGGGCAGCAGGTGCGGATCGTCGCGGAGATCGACCACGAGGACTGGCCGGGTCTGACCGTCCACTCGGACGGAACGGTCCACTGCCGACACGGGGAGATGGTCCTCCACCTGCCGAGTCGAGAGGAGGACAGCGGGCCACCGTTCGGCGCGTACTTCGCGTGCCCCGGCGGGGAGCGGGTCGGGATCCGGGGCAGCCGGGTCGTTCCGGGCTGCCCGAAGCTGAAGCTGGTGGACTTGATCCGTCTGCGTCGCTCAGCGCAGCCTCGGCCCAACCGAGTACCGGGTCAAGGAGCGTTGATCGTGGAGATGCACGGCGCCCGGATCTACGGAACGGCGCCACAGATCGCTGAGCTCATGCGTGAATACGGCGGCTGACCCACCTCCGCCGGTGACGGATTACCCTAACTTCAAGTTAGGGTAATCGCGTTTCCGCAGGTCAGAAACCCTACGATCCCGTCGCCATAACCCTCCGCCGCAGCCGCAGGATCATCGCCGTCCCCACCGCCAGCGGCACGTACTGCCAGCAGAACGCCCAGCGGAAGGCGGTGGCCGAGTAGGTCTCGGCGCCGTCCGGGGAGAGCGCGTCCAGCAGCACGCCGATGCCGAACAGGGTGATCATCGTGCCGATGAAGCCGCCCATGTTGACGATGCCGGAGGCGGTGCCGAGCCGCTCGACCGGGTTGCGGGAGCGCGCGTAGTCGAGGCCGACCAGTGAGGCCGGGCCGTTGCTGCCCATCACCAGGATGATCCCGACCAGCAGCCACATCGGCGGGTGGCCGCCGGGCCAGGCCAGCACCAGCGCCCAGCCGAGCGCGGTGGTGGCGATGACGGTGAGCACGATGGGCATGCGGGCCCGCGCCGAGCGGGAGAGCAGCCGGCCGAAGACGAAGCCGCAGGTCATGTTGGAGAGCACCAGCAGGGTCAGCAGCCCGCCGGCCGCGGTCCGGGACATGCCCTGCGCCTCGACCAGGTAGGGCATGCCCCAGAGCAGGCCGAAGGCGTTGCCGGGGAACTGGGTGGTGAAGTGGATCCACAGGCCCAGCCGGGTGCCCGGCTCCCGCCAGCAGTCCAGGACCTGCCGTCGGACCTTCGGGCGGGCAGCCGGCGGGTCGACCGGTCGTACGACCGCCGGTGCGTCCTTGAGGAACAGCGCGACCAGCGCGAACACCGCCACGCCGAGCAGCGCGATCGCGGCGAAGGTGGGAGTCCAGCCCTCGCTGTGCAGCGCCTGGGCCAGCACCACCGTGGTGACCAGGTTGCCGCCCATCCCGGCCAGGCCGGTCAGCTGGGCGACGAACGGGTTCTTGGCCGCCGGGAACCAGCGGGCGGCGATCCGCAGCACGCTGATGAAGGTCATCGCGTCGCCACAGCCGAGCACCGCCCGGGAGGCCAGCGCCGGGGCGAAGGAGGAACTGAACGCGAAGGCCAGCTGGCCGGTGCTCAGCAGCAGCACGCCGAGCAGCAGCACCCGGCGCGGCCCGAACCGGTCGACCAGCAGCCCGACCGGGACCTGCATGGCCGCGTAGACCAGCACCTGGAGGATCGAGAAGGTGGACAGCGCCGAGGCGCCGATGCCGAAGCGCTCGGCGGCGTCCAGTCCGGCCACGCCGAGGCTGGTGCGGTGGATGACGGCCAGGATGTAGACACTGACGCCGATGGACCAGGCCAGCCAGGCCGCGCGGCCGCCGGGCGGCGAGGGCGCGGTGGCGGTCGGGGGCTCGACGGTGGGTCGGGGAGCGGGGACGGACAGGGACGGGGCTGAACGAGCTGGCTCCACGGTCATAGTTCGTCCAGATTAGTCATCCCATGATTGGACGCCCAGCCTGGGGTGAGGGCGGGCCCTCAGCCGGTCACCGTCCAGGACACCGACCTGGTCATATAGCGGTCCCGGAAGGCCTCGTCCCGCACCCACTCCGTGGTGTCCCGGACGGTCGCGGTGACGGTGGCCGTCCGGCCCGGGGCCAGGTCCAGTTGCGCGGTGTCCAGCGAGCCGCCGTCCGGGGCCTGCGGCGTCACCGGGACCCCGTCCACCTTCCACTCCACCGTCAACTGCCGGGTGCCGGTCAGCGGCAGCGGCCGGACGTCCAGCCGGGGGCGCCCGGTCACCTCGCCGGGCGGCGGCGAGGGGGCGTCGGTCGGCCGGACCTTGCGGTACACCTCCTCGATGATCGCCTCGCGCGAGGGCAGGTTGTAGGTGCTGCCCAGGGTGCGCATCACCGAGTCGGGGGTGGGCCGGTAGAGGCCGTTGGCACCGCGGTACGCCCCGACGGTCCCGGCGCCGTCCGGGGAGTCGACGCCCAGCCAGCGCCACCACTTGGTCTGCTTCTTGCGCATGTCGTCGGCGTTGAGGGTGGAGAGGTTCGGGTAGTCGGCGTCCTCCGGGGCGCTGTCGTACTCGTCCCCGAGGTCCCCCACGGTGTGCCCGATCTCGTGCTGGATGATCCGCCCGGAGTCCGGGCTGCCCCCGGCCAGGGTGGTCACCCCGGTGCCCCCGGCACCGCCGTACTCGGCGGAGTTGGCCAGCGCTATCAGGTACTGCGGCCCGGCGCCGTCCCCGGCGTACCGGGCGGTGGCGGACTCGTCGGCGCAGAGCAGCCGGGCGGTCCCCTCGCACCAGAAGTGCATCCCGAGCGGGGTGGCGGGGTTGCGGCCGCGGCTCTCGGTCTCGGCTATCCCGGAGACCGGGGAGACCACCTCGACCCGCCTTATGTTGAAGAACCCCTGGTAGGTGCGGAACGGCTCGATGTCCATCAGCGCGTGCCAGGCCTTGTCGGCCTGCTGCCGGAACAGCTCCTGTTCGTCGCCCGTGTAGCCGTCACCGAGCAGGACCAGGGTGATCCGGTTGGCCGGGTCCCCGGTGCGGCGTATGTCGAAGGTCGGGGCGGCCGCGGGTATTCGCTGGTCGGCGTGGTGCGAGGTGTGCGGCGGCACCGCCCGGTCGGCCGGGGCGCCCGCCCCGATCACGCCGAACGGCGAGGGGCCGACCGCCTCCAGTGTGGCGGGGAGTACGGCGGTGGACGCCAGCACGAACGCGGCCAGACTTCGGACGAGACGGCCTGGGGTGCCAGAAGGCATACGGGTTCGTCCTCGGGGCTCCGGTCACCCGGCGTCGCCCGGGTGGTGGAGCGGAGACGTACCCGGACCGGTGTGTCGCCCCAACCGGCCGACGAAAATGTCACCGACCTGGCCGAACGATTCCTATCGCGCCATTCATACCAATCAATCCCGGCGGCGCTTCCCCAGGGTCAGCACGAGGTGCGTCCCGAGTCCGAAGAGCAGCCCCCAGAAGGCCGAACCGATGCCGAACAGGCTCATCCCCGAGGCGCTCGCCAGGAAGGTCACCACCGCCGCGTCCCGCCCGCGCTCCTCCGCGACCGCCGCCGCCAGGCTGCCCTGCAGCGAGGCCAGCAGCGCGACCCCGGCGATCACCGCGACCAACTCCTTCGGCAGCCCGGTGAACAGGCTCACCAGCACCCCGCCGAAACTGCCCACCAACACGTACAGCACGCCCGAGGACATCCCCGCGACGTACCGCCGGCGCGGGTCCGGGTGGGCCTCCGGACCCGAGCAGATCGCCGCGGTGATCGCCGCCAGGTTCACCCCGGGCGAGCCGAACGGCGCCATCAGCATCGCCATCGCACCGGTCGAGCCGATCAGCAGCCGGTCGTCCGCCTGGTAGCCGAAGGCCCGCATCACCCCGAGGCCCGGGGCGTTCTGCGAGGCCAGCGTGACGATGGTGAGCGGCAGTGCCAGCCCCACCAGGGCCGACCAGGAGAAGGCCGGCACCGTCAGCACCGGCACGGTCGGCCCGCCCGAGCCCAGGTGCAGCGGCAGCCCGACGGTCAGCGCCGCCAGCACCCCGCCGACCAGCAGCGCGACCGGTACGGCGTACCGGGGAGCGAACCGCTTGGCCAGCAAGAAGGCCGCGAAGCCGCCCACCACCAGCACCGGCGCGCTGTGCACGGCGCCGAAGATCCCGGCGCCGAAGGAGAACAGGATGCCCGCCAGCATCGCGTTCACGATCCCCACCGGCACCGCCGCGATCAGCCGGCCGAACCAGCCGGTCACCCCGAACAGCGTCACCACCGCGGCGCTCACCAGGAACGCCCCGACCGCCTCCCGGTACGGGTAGCCGCCCAGGCTGGTCACCAGCAGCGCGGTCCCCGGGGTGGACCAGGCGGTGATCACCGGCGTCCGGGTCCACCAGCTGAGCGCGAAGCCGCTCACCCCGCTGCCGATCGCCACCGCCCAGATCCAGGACGCGGTGTGCGCCTGGTCCAACCGCCCGGCGGCCGCCGCCGCCAGCACCACCACCAGCGGCCCCGAGAAGGACACCGCGACGCACACCAGTCCCGCCAGCAGCGCCGGCCCCGACACGTCCCGCCGCAGCGACCGCCGTTCCCCGCCCTCGACCGCCGTCTTCTCCGGTCGGATCGTCAGCTCATCCGTCATTCCGGCAGTATCCCGAAGCCCGGCCGAAGACTCCCGAAAAAACTTTTCAACCGACCTGCAACCCCCGGCGGGGATGGACGTCTATACGGATGAAGGCACGGAGAGCGAGACCGGCGAAGCCGGGGGGCGCTTCCGCTCACAAGGAGCGGGGCCGGTCGTCTTCACCCACACACCGTCAGACACATGACCCTGGGGAGTCACGTCATGCGCACGTCCGTTATCACCCGTTTTGCGAAGAACGACCGCGCCTTCTCCGGCCGCCGCCGCATCGCCGTCCTCGCCGCCGCCACCGTCCTCGCGGGCGGCGTCCAGGTCATCGCGACCACCGACTCCGCCTGGGCCTGCGGCGACGGGCGGTTCAGCACCCCGTACACGGTCGACAAGCCGACCGTCCCGTCCGCGGACTTCCGGGTCTTCGACTCCAACAGCGTCGCCGCCGACGGCAGCTGGACCGAATTCGGCCTGTCGATCACCAACTTCACCGGAGCTGACGTCGCCACGACCACGCCGTCCTTCAGCCTGGCGTCCGCCACCCAGGGCGCTCCCCTGCGCACCAAGGACCTCCGGGTCGAGGTCATGCAGCACGGCTCCTGGAAGTCGCTGAAGCTCAACGCGGGCTGCATCGGGATCGACGCCGACACCAAGTCGCTGGCGCAGCCGCTGTCCAACGGCCGGGCCGCCAACTTCATGTTCCGGGTCTCCCTCTCCCCCGACGCCCCGAAGGACCTGACCGCGCTGAACCTGGCGACGGATGCCAGCAACGACAAGTTCACGCTGGAGTCCTGGGACTTCCGCACCGTGAAGGTCACCCACCCCAAGACCGCCCCCGCCGCCCAGAAGCAGGCCCCGACCGAGAAGCCCGCGCCCGCCAAGCCCGCCGCCGAGAAGCCCGCCGCCGCTCCCGCCACCGAGCAGAAGCCCGCCACCGAGCAGACCCCCACCGCCGCTCCGGCGACCACCGCCCCGGCCGGCACCCCCGAGCTCGCCCACACCGGCGCTTCCGAGACCAACACCTTCCTCGCCCTGTCCTCCGCCGCGCTGCTCGCGCTCGGCGCCGGCGTCCTGATCGCCGTCCGCCGCCTCCGGCACCAGCGCTGACCGGCCACGGCACAACCGCAGGGGCCCTCGGCCCCGATCGATCGGAAGAAATTCCGAAACGACCTGCAACCCCCGGAGGGGATGCGCGTCTATCAATGTGAGGGCACGGAGACCGAGACCGGCAGAGCCGGGGGGGTGCTTCCGCTCACGAGGACCGGAGCCGGTCGCCCTCACCCAACACACCGCCAGACACGACCTGGGGAGAGTCACGTCATGCGCACGCCCGTTATCACCCGTTTCGCGAAGAACACCCGCTCGCTCTCCGGCCGCCGCCGCATCGCCGCGCTCGCCGCCACCACCGTCCTCGCGGGCGGCATCCAGTTCCTCGCCACCGACACCGCCTGGGCCTGCGGCGCCGACGAGGGCAGCGCGCCCGTCACCGCTCCCGCGAAGCAGTCCGCCGTGGAGGAGCAGGACCAGTCCGTCGAGCTGCACGGCCAGGGCGCCACGACCACGTTCACCTCGACCCCGGCCGCGATCACCATCGGCGGCCCCAAGGCCGAGTTCGATGTCGCGGTCTCCAACAGGACCGGCGCCGACTATCACTGGATCATGCCGGGAATCTCGGTCTTCAACACGCACGGCGCCACCCCGAGGCCCTCGCAGGTCACCGCCGAGATCATGGTCAACGGCCAGTGGCAGCGCCTGCCGATGCGGAACGGCTGCGACCCGGCGGTCGGCAGCGAGGCTCCGGCCGCCGGCGCTCCGCTCGCCAAGGGCCACACCGTCAACTACCGCTTCCGGGTCGGGCTCTCCGCCGACGTCGCCAAGGACATCGACGGGCTGCAGGTCATCGTCTCGCCGAGCAACGGCCGCGGCGCGATCACCGACGTCAAGGTGGCGCACCCGCAGGCGCCTGCCAAGCCGACCACCCCGGCCAAGCCCAAGCCCACTCCGACCAAGGAGGCCAAGGAGGCCAAGGAGGCCAAGGAGGCCGAGCCCGCCACCGACCGGACCCCCGCCGCGCCCACCGAGGCGACCAAGTCCCCGTCGCCGCAGGCCACTTCCGCCGCCCCGGCGACCACCGCCCCGGCCGGCACCCCCGAGCTCGCCCACACCGGCGCCTCCGGGACCAACACCTTCCTCGCCCTCTCCGCCGCCGCGCTCCTCGCGCTCGGCGCCGGCGTCCTGATCGCCGTCCGCCGACTCCGTCCCCAGCGGTAGTCGACGGGCGAGCACGACGAAGGGGCCCTCCTCCGTACGGCGGTACGGAGGAGGGCCCCTTCGTCAGTTCCGGCGAACCGTCAGCCCCAGGTGATCAGGCGCTTCGGGTACTCCAGCAGCGCGGCCACGTCGGCCAGCACCTTGGAGCCCAACTCCCCGTCCACCAGCCGGTGGTCGAAGGAGAGCGCGAGCGTGGTGACCTGGCGCGGGACGACCTTGCCCTTGTGCACCCACGGCAGCTCCCGGACCGCGCCGAAGGCGAGGATGGCCGCCTCGCCCGGGTTGAGGATCGGGGTGCCGGTGTCGACGCCGAAGACGCCGACGTTGGTGATGGTGACCGTGCCGCCCTGCATGTCGGCCGGCGAGGTCTTGCCCTGGCGGGCGGTCTCCACCAGCTCGCCGAGCGCGACGGCCAGGCCGGACAGGGTCCTGGACCCGGCGTCCTTGATGTTCGGGACGATCAGGCCGCGGGGGGTGGCCGCGGCGATGCCGAGGTTCACCTGCCCCTTGATCACGATCTCCTGGGCCGCCTCGTCCCACTGGGCGTTGATCTCCGGGTGGCGCTTGATCGCGGTGAGCAGCGCCTTGGCGACCAGCAGCAGCGGGCTGACCCGGACGTCCCGGCCCAGTTCGCCGCTCTCCTTGAGCCGACGGACGAACTTCATCGTGCGGGTCACGTCGACCTGCACGAACTCGGTGACGTGCGGGGCGGTGAAGGCCGAGGCCACCATCGCCTGCGCGGTCGCCTTGCGGACGCCCTTGATCGGCACCCGGACGTCGCCCGCGGCGGGGGCGAACACCGGCACCTCGACCGCGGCGACCTCGGTCACCTCGACGGCCGGAGCCGCCGGAGCGGCCTGGGCCGCGGCGTGGGCGTGCACGTCCTCGCGGGTGATCACGCCGTCCGGGCCGGTCGGGGTGACGGCCCGCAGGTCGATGCCGAGGTCCTTGGCCAGCTTGCGCACCGGCGGCTTGGCCAACGGCCGCTCACCGACCGGCACTTCGGCCACCGGGGCGGGCGCGGCCGGAGCCGGGGCGACCGGGGCGGCGGGCGCGGCCGGAGCCGGCTTCGACGCGGTGACGGTCTTGGTGGTGGTCGTCCGCCGGGCCCGGCGCTGGCTGCCGCCGGTGCGCGGGCCGTACCCGACCAGCACCTCCCGGCGCTCCGGCTCGGCCTCGGCGGCCGGCACCTCGGCGGCGGGGGCGGGCGCGGGCACAGCGGCCGGAGCGGCCGCCTCGCCGGCCACCGCGACCGAGATGATCACGGTGCCGACGTCGACCGTCGCACCCTCCGGGAAGAAGAGCTGCTCGACGACCCCGTTGAACGGGATCGGCAGCTCCACGGCCGCCTTGGCGGTCTCGACCTCGCAGACGACCTGCCCGTCGGTGACGGTGTCACCGGGCTTGACGTACCAGCTGAGGATCTCGGCCTCGGTGAGGCCCTCGCCCACGTCGGGCATCTTGAACTCGCGGAGCGAGCGAACTTCGGTGGTCATCTTCGCTCCCCGGTATCAGTACGCGAGCGCGCGGTCGACGGCGTCGAGCACGCGGTCCAGGTCGGGCAGGAAGGACTCCTCGACCCGGGACGGCGGGTACGGCGCGAAGTAACCGCCGACCCGCAGGACGGGCGCCTCCAGGTGGTAGAAGCACCGCTCGGTGAGCCGGGCGGCCAGCTCGGCGCCCATGCCCATGAAGACCGGAGCCTCGTGCACCACGACGGCCCGCCCGGTGCGCTTGACCGACTCCTCCAGGGTGGTGAAGTCCACCGGGGAGAGCGAGCGCAGGTCGACGACCTCCAGCCGGCGGCCGTCCTCCTCGGCGGCCGCGGCGGCCTCCAGGCAGACCTTGACCATCGGGCCGTACGCGATCAGCGTCGCGTCGGCGCCGGGGCGGACGATCCGGGCGTCGTGCAGGCCCAGGTCGGCGGCGGCGCCGACCTCGCCCTTGTCCCAGTAACGCCGCTTGGGCTCCAGGAAGATGACCGGGTCGTCCGACTCGATGGACTGCCGCAGCATCCAGTGCGCGTCGTGCGCGTTGGCCGGGGTGACCACCCGCAGACCGGCGGTGTGCGCGAAGTACGCCTCGTGCGACTCGCTGTGGTGCTCGACCGCGCCGATACCACCCGCGTAGGGGATGCGGACGGTGATCGGCATCTTGACGTGGCCCAGCGCACGGGCGTGCATCTTGGCCAGCTGGGAGACGATCTGGTCGAAGGCCGGGTAGACGAAGCCGTCGAACTGGATCTCCACGACCGGGCGGTAGCCGCGCAGCGCGAGGCCGATCGCGGTGCCCATGATGCCGGACTCGGCCAGCGGGGTGTCGATCACCCGGCCCTCGCCGAAGTCCTTCTGCAGGCCGTCGGTGATCCGGAAGACGCCGCCGAGCTTGCCGATGTCCTCGCCCATCAGGACGGTCTTCGGGTCGTTCTCCAGCGACTTGCGCAGCGCCTCGTTGAGCGCCTTGGCGATGCTCAGCTGACCGGCCATCAGTGGTTCTCCCCCGCCTCGAAGGAGGCCGCGTACTCGATGTATTCGGCCCGTTCCTCATCGACCAGCGCGTGCGGTTCGCTGTACACGTGGTCGAAGATCAGCGTCGGGTCCGGGTCCGGCATGCTGCGCACGCCCTCGCGCACCCGCAGGCCCAGCTGCTCGCTCTCGGCGTCGACGGCGGCGAAGAACTCCTCGTCCGCCAGGCCCTCCTTCTCCAGGAGGGTGCGCAGCCGCAGGATCGGGTCCTTGGCCTTCCAGGCCTCGGTCTCCTCGGCGAGCCGGTAGCGGGTGGGGTCGTCGGAGGTGGTGTGCGCGCCCATCCGGTAGGTGAAGGCCTCGATCAGCACCGGGCCGTTGCCGCTGCGGGCGTAGTCCAGCGCCCAGCGGCTGACCGCGAGGCAGGCCAGCACGTCGTTGCCGTCCACCCGCACGCCCGGGAAGCCGAAGCCGGAGGCGCGGCGGTACAGCGGGATCTTGGTCTGGGTGGTGGTGGGCTCGGAGATCGCCCACTGGTTGTTCTGGCAGAAGAACACCACCGGCGCGTTGTAGACCGAGGCGAAGGTGAAGGCCTCGTTGACGTCGCCCTGGCTGGAGGCGCCGTCGCCGAAGTACGCGATCACCGCGTCGTCCGCGCCGTCCTTGGTGATGCCCATCGCGTAGCCGGTGGCGTGCAGGGCCTGCGCACCGATCACGATGGTGTACAGGTGGAAGTTCTTCTCGTTCGGGTCCCAGCCGCCGTGGTTCACGCCGCGGAACATGCCGAGCAGGTTCAGCGGGTCGACGTCGCGGCACCAGGCCACGCCGTGCTCGCGGTAGGTGGGGAAGGCGTAGTCGCCGGTGCGCATGGCGCGACCGGAGCCGACCTGGGCGGCTTCCTGGCCGAGCAGCGAGGCCCACAGGCCCAGCTCGCCCTGACGCTGGAGGGCGGTCGCCTCGCCGTCGAACCGGCGCACCAGCACCAGGTCGCGGTAGAGGGAGCGCAGCTCCTCCGGAGTGATGGTGAGGGGGTAGTCCGGGTGCTCGACCCGCTCGCCTTCCGGGGTGAGCAGCTGCACGAGCTCCGGCTGGGCGTCCTTACCCGTGGCGCGGAGGGTGTCAGGGACGCCGGGGGCCGCCTTCTTGCGAGCCCTCGCCGTGCTTTTGACGGTCACGTTCACTCCTCGGTCTGTCCGGCCGCCCGGGGTCGCCGGTGACCGGTCCGGTCACCGCCTCGCGGGGCGCGCGTGGGTGTGCGCACCTACTGCGTGGCAGGTGGTGATCCTGTTCCGACGGCGTCCCTCACGAGAACGTTACCCAGCGTCCGCCCTTGGCGCGCTTGCGCTAGGACGTCCTACTTGTTCAGGGCCTACAACCCCGAGGGTGCCGCGCCGGGGCTCGCCGTCGGAAGGGTGGGGGTGACGGTCGGCGTGACGCAGCTCTCAATTCGAGCGCCTTCAGGACACCAGCGCACGTTATCCGGGCAGACGCCCGTACGAAAGGGGGTTCTCGGTATCGGTTTCGGCGACTGTGGCCGGATCACGTCTTTACGCCGATGCGAACGATAGGCCTTATGTAGGGTGATATGGGAGGCTTTGGGCGTGACTGATAACGGACAAATCAGGGTGTTCCTGCTCGACGATCACGAGGTCGTCCGACGGGGCGTGCACGACCTGCTCTCGGTCGAGGACGACATCGAGGTGGTCGGCGAGGCCGGCACGGCCGCCGAGGCGCTCACCCGGATCCCGGCGGTCCACCCCGACGTCGCGGTGCTCGACGTCCGGCTGCCGGACGGCAACGGGGTCGAGGTCTGCCGCGAGGTCCGCTCCCGGCTGCCCGAGATCAAGTGCCTGATGCTGACCTCCTTCTCGGACGACGAGGCGCTGTTCGACTCGATCATGGCGGGCGCCTCCGGCTACGTCCTGAAGGCGATCCGCGGCACCGACCTGATCACCGCCGTCCGGGACGTCGCGGCCGGCCGCTCGCTGCTCGACCCGGTCGCCACCAGCCGGGTGCTCGCCCGGCTGCGCGACGGAGGCGAGAAGGAGGACGAGCGACTGTCCCAACTCACCAAGCAGGAGCGGCGGATCCTCGATCTGATCGGCGAGGGGATGACCAACCGTCAGATCGGCAACGCGTTGCACCTGGCCGAGAAGACGGTGAAGAACTACGTCTCCAGTCTGCTCGCCAAGATGGGCATGGAGCGGCGCACCCAGGCGGCCGCCTTCGTGGCACGGCACCAGACCGACCATCAGTACTGATCCGGCCAGTTCACACATCCGACGGTTTGTCAAGGGCCCCCACCAGGGGGCCATAACCTCTGCACGTGACTTTCAGCCAGACCCTCGCCTGCGCCCCGGCCCGCCCCGACCTCTCCGCCCCGCCGATAGGGACCCTCAGTCCGCCCGTCCCGCGCAGCGCACTCGACGAGGTCCTGGCCCGCTACCGGGTGGGGCGGCTGCTGACCGCCGAACCGGTCGCCGAAGGCCTGCTGAACCGGGGTTACCGGGTCACCACCGAGGCCGGGGCGTACTTCCTGAAGTGCTACGTCGACGCCGCCACCGCCAACCGTCCGAAGATCCTCGCCCACCACCGCGCGATGACCGACCTGCACGCCCTCGGACTGCCCGTCTCACCCCCGCTGACCTGCACCGAACGCGCCGGCACGGTGGCCGGCCTGGGCGGCCGGCTGTTCGCGCTCTTCCCCTGGGTCGATGGCCGACACCAGCACGGCACGGAGCTCCCCCTGCCGCAGTGCGACGCGCTCGGCGCGCTGCTCGGCCGACTGCACGGCGCGCTCGACGACGTCTGCGCCCCCCTCGACCAGCCCGCCGGCTACCGCAGCGCCGACCCCCTCGACAGCGCCGAACTCGCCCGCGAACTGCGCCGCCACGCCCGCGAGCACCGCCCGTACGGCGAACTGGACGCCCTGGTCGAACAACGGCTCGCCGAACGGCTGGAACTGCTCGCCGACCACGCCCACCGCCGCCCCGACCCGCAGGCCGCCCCGCCCACCGGCTGGACCCACGGCGACTTCCACGGCCTCAACCTGCTGTACGACGGCGACCGGGTCGTGGCCGTCCTGGACTGGGACAAGCTCGGCCCCCAGCCGCGCGCCGAGGAGGCCGTCCGCGGCGCCACGCTGCTCTTCAACGACCGGACCACCGGCACCCTCGACCTGGTCCGGGTCCGCCGCTACTCACAGGCCTACCGGGCCTCCGGGGCCGCCACCGCCGAGCACCTGGCCGCCGCCGTCCACCGGGTCTGGTGGGAGCGGCTGAACGACTTCTGGATGCTGCAGTGGCGCTACCAGCGGGCCGACCACCGGGCCGACCCGCTCTACCCCGCCTCGGCGGGCCAGTTGGCGTGGTGGTGCCAGGAGTACGAGCAGGTCCTGGACGCCTTCGCCAACTGAGCCCGTCAGCCGGTCACCACCGGCGGCGGCACGGTGCCACCGCCGCCACCGGTCGGCTTGGAGGTCGGCGGCGCCGTGGTCGGGCCGCCACCGCCGCCCGAGGTCGGCGTCGACCCCCCCGAGGTCGGCCCGCTGGTCCCCGTCGAGGTGGCCGTGGGGACGTGGGTGGGCGTCGACGTCGCCGTCTGGGTCGGCGTCGGGGTCGGCGTGTGCTTGCCCGAATTCGGCGACGGCGACACGTTGTTGTAGCCACCGCCGCCGTTGCCGGTGTAGCTGCCGTTGTCGGTCGGCTGCTGCGGCCGCCGACTGCCGGTGACGGACGGCGGCGGGGTCGTCTGGCCGCTCTGGGTCGGCGTGCTCGGCTCGGTGGTGCTGACCACCGGGGCGGGCGTGTTCGGCGTGATCGTCTTGTCGTTGTCGCTGCCGCCGCTGAGGGCGAAGGCGATCCCGGCACCGGCCGCGAGCAGCACGGCGAGCCCGCCGACCACCCAGCCCCAGGGCCCGCGCCGACGGCCGGAGCCGTGGTCGCCGTGGTCGCCGTCGTCCTCGCCGCCACCGCCGTACGGGCCGCCGGCCGCCGGGTAGGGCGAGGAGGGGGTGCGCGGGCCGCCCGTCGAGTACGGCAGCACGGAGGTCTGGTCGCCCGCGCCGACCGCACCGAAGGCCTGGGTGGCCGCCGACTGGTCCGGGCGGATCACCTGGGTGGCGCCGGTGTCGCCGGCCGTCGCGCCGACCCAGCCGGCCCCGGCCGCGCCGTGCATCTCACGCAGCGCGTGCTGCACGTGGGCGCGGAACTCGTCGGCGTCCTGGAAGCGGTCGTCCGGGTTCTTGGCGAGCGAGCGCAGCACCAGCGCGTCCAGCCCGTACGGCACCCGGCTGTTGGCCTGCGAGGGTGGCACCGGCGGGTCCTGGACGTGCTGGTAGACCACCGAGAGCGGGGTGTCGCCGGTGAACGGCGGGCGCAGCGTGAGCAGCTCGTAGAGCATGCAGCCGGCCGCGTACAGGTCGGAGCGGTGGTCGACCGCCTTGCCGAGCGCCTGCTCGGGCGACAGGTACTGCGGGGTGCCCATGACCATGCCGGTCTGGGTCATCGTGGTGGCCCCGCCGGTCAGCGCCCGGGCGATGCCGAAGTCCATCACCTTGACCGCGCCGGCGTTGGTGATGCTCACGTTGGCGGGCTTGATGTCGCGGTGCACGATGCCGTTCCGGTGGCTGTAGGCCAGCGCCTCCAGCACCCCGGCGATGATGATCAGCGCCTGGTCGACCGGCGGCGCCTCCTCGTCCACCAGCAGCTCGCGGACGGTCCGGCCCTCGACCAGCTCCATCACGATGTACGGCGTGGACTCGTCCCCGACGTACTCCTCGCCGGTGTCGTAGACCGAGACGATCGCGTGGTGGTTCAGCGCCGCGACGGCGTGTGCCTCGCGGGTGAAGCGCAGTCGGGCGACGTCGTCCTGGGCCAGCTCGCCGCGGAGCAGCTTGACCGCGACGGTGCGGCCCAGCCGCACGTCCTCGGCGGCGAAGACCTCGGCCATGCCGCCGCGGCCGAGCCGGTGGGTCAGCCGGTAGCGGCCGTCGCCGACCGTGCCCAGCGGGGCGGCGGTGCCGCGGCCGGGGGTCTGCGGCCCGCTCCGGCCGAACGGCGGCAGCGCGGAGGTCGCGGCTTCGCTGCCCGGCTCGGGAATCCTCGGCGTCCCGCCGGTCCGTCCGTCCGCTCGGGCACCCGCGTCGTCGTCCGGCTGCTGCGTCTGTGCCATCGCTCCTCGCCCCGGGCGTTCGCTCGGAATCGCGGTGCCCTGTCGCTTACGTATCCCCGAACGCTACCGCTTCCGGCGCGCACCCGTGACAGCCCGAACCTGCCGGAAACCGTCAGAGCAGGCCATTCCGGTCGGTCGGCTGGTCCAGCACCAGCACCGCGGCCGGCCGCTCCGCGTGCCCGCCGAACTTGCTCTTGGTCTTGTCCTGCGCCTTGTTCACCACGATCGCGATGATGATGCCGGCCAGCACCAGCACACCGACGATGATCGCGACGACCACGAACGCCGTGGAGCAGCCGCCGCTGTTGGGCTTCGGCTGCTGGTACGGCGGCATCGGCTGGGGCATCGGCTGCGGCACCGGGGTGTGCATCGGCCGCTGCCCGCCCTGCTGGTGGAACTGCGGCTGCGGGGCCGGGGTCTGGTAGGCGGGCGGCGGCGTCCGGTACTGCGGCTGCGCCCCTTGCTGGAGGTACTGGGGGTGCGGCGTGTGCGGAGCCTGCGGGACCGGGGTCTGGTAGGCGGGCGGCGGGGTCTGGTACTGCGGCTGCTGGGGGAAGGGGTGAGGGGTCTGCGGGGTCTGCGGGGCCTGCGGCGCGGCGTGCACCGCGCGCGGGCCCTCCTTGATCATCAGCGGGGTGCTCGCCTGGAGCGAGTGTCCGCCGCCGCCCTTCAGCTCCGCGATCAGCCGCTCCGCCTCGTCCCGCATCGCGGCCGCGCTCTGGAAGCGGTGCGCCGGGTCCTTGCGCAGCGCCTGGGCGACGTAGGCATCCACGGCCGGGGTGATCGAGCGGTTGAGGCTGGAGGGCGCCGGCGGCTCCTCCTGGACGTGCTTGTAGGCGATCGAGAAGGCCGAGTCGCCGTCGAAGACCAGCTGGCCGGTGAGCATCTCGAAGAGCATCACGCCGACCGAGTAGAGGTCGGAGCGGGCGTCCACCGGCTTGCCCAGCGCCTGCTCGGGCGAGAGGTACTGCGGGGTGCCGACCACCATGCCGGTCTGGGTCATCGACGTGACGCCGGATTCCAGCGCCCGGGCGATGCCGAAGTCCATGACCTTGACGTTGCCCTTGCGGTCGAACATGACGTTGCCGGGCTTGATGTCGCGGTGCACCAGGCCCATGTCGTGCGAGGCCTCCAGCGCGTTCAGCACGCCGACGGTGACCTTCAGGGCCTCTTCGGTGGGCACCGCGCCGTACTGGGCGACCGCCTCGTTGATCGTCTCGCGCAGGCCCTTGCCGTCGATCAGCTGCATGACGATGTACGGCGTGCTGGAGCCGTCCGCAGCGACGTCCTCGCCGCTGTCGTACACCGTGACGATGTTGGGGTGCTCCAGCCGGGCCACCGCCTGGGCCTCGCGGCGGAACCGCTCCTTGAACGAGTCGTCCCGGCCCAGCTCGCTGTGCATGCTCTTCAGCGCGACCTGCCGGTCGAGCACGCTGTCGTACGCGAGGTGCACGGAGGCCATGCCGCCCTCACCCAGCAGCCGCTGCAGCACATAGCGGCCGTTGCCCAGGGAGAAGCCCTCGACCGCCGCGTTGCCGTGCTCGCTCATGGTCCTCTGCTCCCCCTCGGCGCGGCCGTGCTGCCGCAGCCGTGACGTTCGGTCTCGTCCGTGCGTGGTGGGCCCGGCCCGCTGGCCTGGCGGACCCCTGTCGCGGCGGCTCGACCGGCCAGCGACAGGGGTCAGGGTATCGGCTCTCGCCGACGGTGATCGGTGCAGGGCCGATCCTGGCCCCGGGCCGTCGGCGCCCCTCCACGGCGCCGCGGCCCGGGGCGGATCGTCGCGGTACGTCCGGTCCGGCGACGGCCTACAGGCTGCGGTCCGCAGGCTGCTGTCTACAGGTAGGGGCCGGAACGGATGCCGCGGCCGTGACCAGGCTCCTCCTCGTCCGGCTCGCCGCCGTGCAGACCGGGCGGCAGGGCGCGGCGCATCTGCTCCAGCTGGGCCCGCGCGGCCATCTGCTGGGCGAACAGGGCGGTCTGGATGCCGTGGAACAGGCCCTCCAGCCAGCCCACCAGCTGGGCCTGGGCGATCCGCAGCTCGGCCTCGGTCGGGATGCTGTCCTCGGTGAACGGCAGCGACAGCCGCTCCAGCTCGGCGACCAGCTCCGGGGCCAGCCCGAGCTCCAGTTCCTTGATCGAGCTGGCGTGGATGTCCTTCAGCCGGGCCCGGCTGGCCTCGTCGAGAGGCGCGGCCCGGACCTCCTCCAGCAGCTGCTTGATCATGCTGCCGATGCGCATGACCTTGGCGGGCTGCTCGACCATCTCGGTCACCGGGAGCTCACGCGGGAGGTCGCCCTCGTCGTCCCCGTCTCCCGCCGGCCCGGCGAACCCCTGGCCCACCGGCAGCCCGTCCGGTCCGACGATCAGCACCTTCTGGCCGTCCTGCGACTGCCCGCCGGCGGCCCGGAAGGGCTCCTGCGACGAGCGCTCGTTCATCGGATTCGTCATGAACAACATTCTCTCTCACTGGGGTTGGTCGGGCGGAAGCCCCCGTTCGTCCCGCCGTCCTGCGCCACCCCGTCACGACGGTACGCCCCCACGCCCCGCGCGGGAATCCGTACGGATACTCAGTTCCCGCCCCGCCCCGACCGACTCCCGCCGCACGCCCCCCAGGAGCCCACCCCGGAACCCGCACCGAACCTCCACCTCCGGCAGGGCCGGAGGGGTGCTCTCGACGGGCCGAAGCGGGCCGAAGCGGGCCCCGGTTCAGCCCTTCCGCAGGCGGAGGCCGATCAGACCGAGACCGCAGCCGATCAGGCCGAGGCCGACGCCCAGGGGGAGCTGGAGGGTGGAGGGGTCCTGCCAGCGCGCCGGGAGGACGGCGGGGACGACGGGGACAGCGGGGGCTGCGACGGGCTGGTCGGAGGTGCCCGTGACGGTGTCCGGGGCGGTGGGGTCGGCGGGGGCCGGGGTGCCCGCGTCGCTGTCCGGCCGGTCGGCCTCGAAGCTCCGGCCCTGGGCCTGGCCGGGGGCCTGGTCCGGGGCCTGCTCGACGCTCTGGTCCGGGATCCGCGCGGGAGGCTGCTGGACGGCCTGGTCCGGCGCCCGGTCCGGCGCCTGCTCGACCGCCGCACCGGGGCGCTCAGGCGCCGAGGCCAGGCGGTGGCGATGGGCATGGGGGAAGTCGCCGGCGGCCCGGCGCGGCCTGGGCCCCTGATGTTGCGGCCGTGCGACCGAGGGCTCCGCCCCGACGCTCAGCCCGGTGTCCGACAGGGCCCCCGCGGCGGTCGTCGTCGCGGGGGCCGCCGTCGCGACGGCCAGCGGGAGCATCAGCCCCAGCACGGCCGCCGCGAGCAGCCTCTGGGTGCGGTGGGTACGACGGTGGTGCGGCGCGGCGGGCAGCGGCCCGAGGGATGAGTGGAATGATGCGGCCACGGTCGGAGTCCTTCCGACGGCCGACCGCGCCCGGAGGCGGGGCCGGCGGCGGGACAGCTCCGGACCAGCCTCACACATTCCGCCGAATGCGGCATTTCAGACGCCCCGGGCCACCCCGCCGCCCTGCGGACCCGCCGCTCAGGCCTTCAGCACGACCTTCCCGACCTGCTCCCCCGCCTCCAGCACCCGGTGCCCCGCACCGGCCTCGACCAGCGGCAGCACCCGGTCCACCACCGGCTTCACCACGCCGGACTCGACCAGCGGCCACACGTGCTCCCGCACCGCCGCCACGATCGCCGCCTTCTCCGCCAGCGGCCGCCCGCGCAGGTTGGTGGCGATCACCGCCGCCCGCTTGCGCAGCAGCGCGTTGAGGTCGAGCTCGCCCTTCACCCCGCCCTGCAGCCCGATGATCACCAGCCGTCCGTTGACCGCCAGCGCGTCCACGTTCCGCTGCAGGTACTTGGCGCCCATGATGTCCAGGATCACGTCCGCCCCGGCCCCGTCGGTGGCCTCCCGGAGCACCTCGACGAAGTCCTGCTCGCGGTAGTCGATCGCGATGTCCGCGCCCAGCTCGACGCACCGGGCCAGCTTCTCCGCGCTGCCCGCCGTCACCGCGACCCGCGCGCCGACCGCCTTGCCCAGCTGGATCGCCATCGTTCCGATGCCGCTCGCGCCGCCGTGCAGCAGCACCGTCTCACCGGGCCGCAGGTGGGCCGTGAGGAACACGTTGGACCAGACCGTGCAGGCCACCTCCGGCAGCGCCGCGGCCTGCTCCGCGCTCAGCCCCTTCGGGATCGGCAGCAGCTGCCCGCTCGGCACCGCGACCCGCTGCGCGTACCCGCCGCCGGCCAGCAGGGCGCACACCTCGTCGCCGACCGCCCAGCCGGACACCCCCGGCCCGAGCGCGACGATCCGCCCGGCGCACTCCAGCCCCGGGTAGGGCGAGGCGCCGGGCGGCGGGTTGTAGAAGCCCTGCCGCTGAAGCAGGTCGGCGCGGTTGACGGCGGTGGCCGCCACCTCGACCAGGACCTCGCCCTCGCCGGGGACCGGGTCGGGCACCTCGGCCCACACCAGGGCCTCGGGGCCGCCGGGTACGGGAATCGTCATCGCATACATGCCCCGAACCTACTGCGACTCACGGCAGTTCGCGGGTCAGGCCCCTCGCCGGTCGGTCGACTTGATGACGATCACCCGATCGGTCAGCTGCAGCACGGCGGCCTCCGGCTCGGTGTAGTTGAGCACCCGTCGGCCCCGGACCACCGCGACCACCAGGTCCGCGCACTCGCGCGGGCTGTGCCCGGCCTCGGCCCGGGTGACCGGCCGCTCCACCACATCCAGCCCGTGCCCGTACGTCAACAGGTCCTCCATCACCGCTCCGGCGTGCGGGCTGAGCATCGACAGCCCGAGCAGCCGCCCGGCCGAACTGGAGCTGGTGACCACGACGTCGGCGCCGCTCTGCCGCAGCAGCGGCGCGTTCTCGTCCTCCCGCACCGCCGCGACCACGGTGGCGGCCTTGTTCAACTGCCGCGCCGTCAGGGTGATCAGCACGGCGGTGTCGTCCCGCTCGGGCGCGACCACCACCCGGGCCGCGGTGGGCAGGGCGGCCCGCACCAGGGTGTCGGTCCGGGTCGCGTCGCCGACCACCCCGACCAGGCCGTGCTGCGAGGCGTGCTCGATCACCTTGGGCTGCGGGTCGACGACGACGATCTTCTCCTTCTTCACCCCCTGTCCGAGCAGGGTGTCGACGGCGCTGCGCCCCTTCGTCCCGAAGCCGATGACGACGGTGTGCTCGCGCACGGTGGACCTCCAGCGGTTCAACCGCCATTGCAGGCGGGTCCGTTCGGTGAGTACCTCCAGCGTGGTGCCGACCAGGATGATCAGGAACAGCACGCGCAGCGGGGTGATCACGAAGATGTTGGTGAGACGGGCGCTGTCGCTGAACGGGGTGATGTCGCCGTACCCGGTGGTGGAGAGCGTCACGGTGGCGTAGTACGCCGCGTCCAGGAAGCCGAGCTCGCCGCCCGCGTTGTCGTGGTAGCCGCCCCGGTCGAGGTACACGATCACCGAGGTGGCGACCAGGAGGGCCAGCGCCAGCATCAGCCGCGAGCCGACCTGCCGGAGCGCCGGCGCGGTCCGCCGGGCGGGCAGCACGATCCCGGCGTCCGCCCACGGCTCGGTCCCCGACGCCGAGATCCGCCGCAACCGGCTCATGCGCCCGCCTCGCTGCGCTCGGCAGGGGCACTCGCCCACGCGCACCCTTCGACGATGAGCTCGCTCCGCTCACTCATGCGCCCACCCCACCGGCCTCCGGCCGGGGGTGCCCCCATCGCTCGCTCACGGCGCCTCCACCAGCTCGACGGCCTGCCCGGCCGCCGCCCCGCCGGGCGGGACCACGGCCAGCGCCTCCGCCCGCGCCAGGCCGCGCAGCATCGCGGGCCCGTCGAAGGCGAGCGGTACGACCCCCTCGACGGTGCGCCGCACCGGCTGCAGCCGGGTGTCCACCGGGTGCCCGGGCAGCAGCACGGCCGCCGGCGCGAGCGCGGGGGCGGCGACGGACCGCCCGTCGCGGGCGTGCAGCAGCGGCAGGGCGAGCGTGACCATCCCGGCGACCGCGGCCAGCGGGTTGCCCGGCAGGCCCACCAGGTGGCGCCCGCCGGGGAGTTCGGCCAGCAGCATGGGGTGTCCGGGCCGCACGGCGACGCCGTCCACCAGCAGCCGGGCACCGGACTCGGCGAGCGCCCGGTGCAGGAAGTCCACCGGCCCGGCGGCCGTCCCGCCGGTGGTCACCACGACGTCGGCGGTGGAGTGCCGCAGCGCGTCCCGCAGCAGCCCGAAGTCGTCGCGGACGCACCGGACTTCGGCCACCTCCGCACCGGCCGCCCGCAGCCAGGGCGGCAGAAGCGGTCCGAGCGCGTCCCGGACCAGCCCCGGCCCGGGAATCCCGGAGGCGAGCAACTCGTCGCCCAGTACCAACAGTTGGACCACCGGGCGGCGGCGGACGGCGAGCCGGTCGTGGCCGCAGGCGGCGGCCAGGCCGAGCGCCGCCGGGCCGATCACCGTCCCGGCCGGCAGCAACTCCTCGCCCCGGCGGCACTCCTGGCCGCGAGGGCGGACATCCTGACCGGGGGTCAGCTGCTGCGGGCCGCGGTCGTGCAGCAGCGCGCCGTCCGCCCGACCGTGCTCGCGGCGCAGTACGGCGGTGGCGCCGGGCGGAAGTTGGGCCCCCGTGGCGATCTCGACGGCGCTGCCGTCGGCCAGCGGCGTCACGTCGGTGCGGCCGGCCAGCACCCGCCCGGCGACCCGCCAGGGCCCGGGACCGGCGACCGCCCAGCCGTCCATCGCGGAGGTGTCGAAGGCGGGCAGGTCGGTCAGCGCGCCCAGCGGTTCGGCGAGGGTGTGGCCGAGCGTCTCGGCCAGCGGCAGCCCGATCACCGGCAGCGGGCGCAGCCCGGCCCGGCGCGCGGTCTCCCGGGCCCGCGGCCAGCTCAGCAGGCCGGGGCCGGTCGCCGGGGTGGCCACGGTGGCCTGCCCGACCTCGCTCACGGCTCGCCCGGCCCGGCGGCGGCGCTCCAGCTCTCGGCGAGCGCCGTGGTCCGCCGGGACGCCTCGGCCACGGCCTGCGACCCGCCGCCCTGCTGCGCGGCCGCGTAGCCGATCAGAAAGGCGGTCAGCGGCGCGGCCGGCCGGGCGACCCCGTGCGCGACCACCCGGGCCATGTCGAGCAGGCCCCGGACGTCCACGTCCAGGTCGATACCCAGGTCGGCCTTGACCTCGGCGATCCAGTCTTCCAGCGTGCGCTCCATGCGCCCATGCTGCCTGATCGGCGGTTTCCCCGAGGTGTTCACCCCGTGTGCAAGGCGCGTCGTTTCCCTCACGGACCGGCGACGGACCCCGTGAGGTCCCTGGCGACCGCCGCGCGGCGAACCCTCAGGACTTCTCCCGCCAGGACTTCTCCCGCTCCCGGGCCTGCTCCAGGTCCTCCCAGGTGTCGCAGTCGTACGCGACGTTGTCGGTGTCGGCCACCAGCAGCCGGGACAGCCCTCCGACGAGCCGGCGCAGCGGCAGCCCGTCCGGGTCGCCGAGCCCTGCCAGCGCGGCCCGCAGCGGGGCGGTCCGGTAGGCGGCGGCGAGCGGCTGCTCGCGTCCGCCGGCGTCGACCAGGACGGTGGCCGCCACGGTCGGGTCGGCCGCGTCGAGGGCGCCGACCAGCCGGTCCACCGTCCTCCGGTCCAGGAAGGGCAGGTCGGCGGCGAACAGCAGCACGGTGTCCGCGGTGACGAGGTCGAGCCCGGCCGCGACGGCGGCGACCGGCCCGCCGCCGGGCGGCTGCTCCCTGGTCCAGCGGACCCCGTCGCGCGCGGTCGGCCGGGCGGGACCGACCACCACGGTGGTGCGGGCGCCCGCGCAGGCGGCGAGCACCCGGTCGAGCAGGGTGGTCTCCCCCACGGTCAGACCGGGCTTGTCGACCCCGCCGAGGCGGCGGGCGGCCCCACCCGCGGGGACGATCACGTCGTACGGCGTCATGCGGCCAGTATCCGCCCGGCCGCGCCGGGCCCTACTCGGGCGGGTCGTCCTCGACGATCTCCGCGTCGATGATCCCGTCCTCGGCCTCCGCCGCCGCCTCCCGGGCGGTGTTCGCCACCGCGCCCAGTTCCAGGAAGGACGGCAGGGTCAGCTCCCCGTACCGCTCGCTCATCGCCGTGACCAACGCCTCCGGGTCGGCCGGGTGCGCGGCCAGCGCCCGGTCGAAGTCCCGCAGGTACTCCCCGGTGAAGGCGAGCACCCGGGCCGCGTCGTCGCCCTGTTCGGGGGCGCGGTGTCCGGCGATCACCCGGTCCACCCCGAGGTCGGCGATCCGGCCGAGGTTGTGCCCCCAGGTGGCGCGCTGGGCCGGGGTGGTGTCGGCGGTCCACACGTGGGTGCCGTTGCCGACGAAGTCCCCGGCGATCACGGTCCGGATGCTGGGCACGTGGACGACCGAGGACTCCCCGCAGTCGGCCTGGCCGAGCAGCAGCACCGGGATCACCTGGCGGTCGAGCATCAGCGGCTGCGGCAGCAGCGGGGCCGGGACCAGCGGGTGGTCGGGGATGTCGTCGCCGTACACCGGTTTCCACTGCGCGACCTTGGCGGCGACGGTGCGCCGGATGCCCTCGACCACCGCCGGCGCGGCCAGCAGCTGGGCGTCCGGGAAGAGCTTCAGCACCTCCTCGGCGCCGAAGTAGTGGTCGGGGTGCTGGTGGGTGACCACGATGGCGAGCAGCCGGCGGCCCTTGCCCGCGACCCACTCGGCCAGTTCCCGCCCGGCGCTGCGGGTGAGCTGGGCGTCCACCAGGATCGCGGTCCGCTCGCCGAGGATCAGCGTGGAGGTGGTGAAGAAGGCCGACTCGGGACCGGTGAAGACGGCGACCTCCAGCGGCCGCGCGGGCCGCTCGGCCTGCGCGGCGGCGTCGGCCGCCACGGGATCGGTCGCAGCGGGCTCGGCGTCCGCCCGGTCCGCACCGGCGCTCTCCTCGGGCGGGGACGACGTCACGGGCTGCTCCCTCTGGTCGGCGGTCGGACTCCCTGCGCCCTACAGCATGGGAGTACCGGCGGCCGATCGCGCGGAAGGCGCGCCCGGCGGGGCGCGCCTTCAGACGCGGCTCACACGGCTCGGACGGCTCACACCGCGGCGAGGGCGGCGGTCTCCTTGCCGCGGCGGGCGGCCTGCTCCAGCGCCTGCGCCTTGGACTCGGCGGCCTTCGGCACGAAGTCGGCCATCGCCGGGACGGTCCCGGCCAGGGTGAACTCCGGAACGATGAAGTCGACCTCCAGCCCGAGCATGCCGGTCAGCACCTTCTCCAGGTAGGTGGTGACGAACTCGTACGGCTCGCGCGGGGCGCCGGGCGCGTACGAGCCGCCGCGGGCGGCGACCACGGTGACCGGGGTGCCCTTGGCGGAGGGCTCCTCGCCGGCCGTGCGGCCCATCAGGATCACCTGGTCCAGCCAGGCCTTGAGGGTCGACGGGATCGTGAAGTTGTACATCGGGGTGCCGATCAGCACGGCGTCGGCGCCCTCCAGCTCGGCCATCAGCTCGTCGCGCAGCGCGAAGGCGGCGCTCTGCTCGGCGCTGCGGCCCTCGGCCGGGACGAACCCGCCGGTGATGCCGTGGACGTCCAGGTGCGGGATCTGGTCGACGGCGAGGTCCCGGTAGATCACCGTGCCCTCGGGGTGCTCGGCCTGCCAGGCGGCCCGGAAGGCGGCCGTGACCTCGCGGGAGACGGAGCCGTCGGCCACCGCGGAGGAGTCGATGTGCAGAAGCGTGGGCATGAGGGACCTCCAGAGAATAAGTAGCTGCTGTTTTCGCCGCAGCTGCAAGTACCATAGCAGCTTACTTTTCTGCAGTCACTAGTGGCACGAGTAGTCTGGATCCCATGGCCGAGCACGAGGTAGTGACCGATGGGGCGCCCACCGCCGTGGAGGCGTGCGTCGCCGGGGAACAGGGCGGCTGCACCAACGTCGAGCTGGCCCTCACCCGGGTGTTCACCCTGCTCGGGAAGCGCTGGACCGGCCTGCTGCTGGGCGTGCTCGCCCAGAGCGGCCCGGCCTACTTCTCCGAGCTGCGCCGCGCGGTCCCGGGCATCAGCGAGCGGATGCTCTCCGACCGGCTGTCCGAGCTGGCCGAGGCCGGGATGCTCGTCCGTGAGGTCGACGCGGGCCCGCCGCTGCGGGTCAGCTACCGGCTCACCGAGGGCGGCATCGCGCTGAAGCCCGCACTCACCGAACTGGCCGTCTGGGCCGACCGCTACCTGCCGGAGAGCGCCCTCAAGGGCGGCTGCTGACCGGCCCGGGCCGCAGCAGCCGAAAACCCCCGGACACGACGAAGGGCCCGCCCGCCGGAAACCGGCGGACGGACCCTTCGCCCAGGACTCAGCGCTTGGTCAGGCGACCACGCAGTCGGGCCACCCGGTCGGCGACACCCCAGGAGGTGACCCGCCAGAGCGCCTCGATCACGATGTTGCGGCTCATCTTGGACGCGCCCAGCTCGCGCTCGACGAAGGTGATCGGCACCTCGGCGACCTTGAACCCGGCCTTCACCGTGCGCCAGGCCAGGTCGACCTGGAAGCAGTACCCGGCCGAGGCCACCTGGTCCATGCCCAGCCCCTGCAGGGTCTCCTTGCGGAAGGCCCGGTAGCCGCCGGTGACGTCCCGGATCGGCACGCCCAGCATCAGCCGCGAGTAGGTGGAGCCGCCGCGCGAGAGCAGCAGGCGCGACTTCGGCCAGTTCACCACCCGGCCGCCCGGCACCCAGCGCGAGCCGAGCACCAGGTCGGCGCCGCGCAGCGCGCCCAGCAGCCGGTCCAGCTCCTCGGGCTGGTGCGAGCCGTCCGCGTCCATCTCGACCAGGACGTCGTAGCCGTTGTCGATGCCCCAGCGGAAGCCCGCGAGGTAGGCGGCGCCCAGGCCCTCCTTGCCCTTGCGGTGCATGACGTGCACGTTCTGGTCCTCGGCGGCCAGCTTGTCGGCCAGCTCGCCGGTGCCGTCGGGGCTGTTGTCGTCGGCGACCAGCACGTGCGCCTCGGGCACCGAGGCGCGGACCCGGCCGACGATCCGCTCGACGTTCTCCGCCTCGTTGTAAGTCGGGATGATCACCAGGACCCTGCCGAGATCAGCAAAACTCTGCTGGTTCACGGTCACGTACAAACCTCTCGGCCGGTGGCGGGGAGTATCAGAACACCGTCGCCCGCACTCTGGAACGCGGTCCCGCCGACAGCCCGCCGACGGGGTTGACCACGGTGGAGAATGCTGTGCGGGGCTGGGACTACTGCGTCCTGGCATCCTACTACCGCGCCCGGGAACCACCGGTCCGACCATGGCACTCCCACCGGATGACCACCGTTTCCCCGTGGGTCCGGCAGGTGGGCTAGGGTCGATGCCCTTGCCCGTGCCCGGACTCCCCGCACCGCCGGGCCCGCCCCGGCGATCCGGCAGACCCGCCCAGACAGCGAAGGAGTAGGACCGCGCGCATGGACAGGCTCGTCAACACCGTCCGCCCGTATGCCTGGGGGTCGCTCACGGCCCTGCCCGAGCTGCTGGGGCAGCAGCCGACCGGCGAACCGCAGGCCGAGCTGTGGATGGGCGCCCACCCCGGCGACCCGTCCCGCGCCGACCGCGGCGAGGGGCCGCGGCGGCTGGACGAACTGATCGCGGCCGACCCCGAGGGCGAGCTCGGCCCGGCGAGCGTGGCCAGGTTCGGCCCGACCCTGCCGTTCCTGTTCAAGGTCCTCACCGCGGGCACCCCGCTGTCCATCCAGGCGCACCCCACGCTGGACCAGGCCAAGGCCGGCTTCGCCGCCGAGAACGCCCTCGGGATACCGCTGGACGCCCCCGAGCGCAGCTACCGCGACGACAACCACAAGCCCGAAATGATCTGCGCGCTGGGCGAGTTCGAGGGCCTGTGCGGCTTCCGCCGGCCCGCCGAGGCGGCCGAGCTGATGGCCGGGCTCTCGGTGCCCGGGCACGACGCGCTGATCGACCTGCTGTCCGCCGAGGACGAGGCCGAGGCGCTGCGCGGAGCCCTGGCCGCCGTCCTCACCATGGACGACCGGACCGCCGAGCGGATCGCCCGGGAGACCGCCCGGGCGCTGGTGGAGGGCGACGACGGCGACCCGGACTGGGACTACGCCCCGTACGCCAGGATCGCCGAGGACTTCCCGGAGGACCGCGGCCTGATCACCGCCTTCCTGCTCAACCACTTCCGGCTGCGCGCCGGCGAGGCGCTCTACCTGGGCGCCGGGGTGCCGCACGCCTACCTGTCCGGCGCCTGCGTCGAACTGCAGGCCAACTCGGACAACGTGCTGCGGGCCGGTCTCACCCCCAAGCACATCGACGTGCCGGAGCTGCTGAAGGTCGTGGTCTTCGAGCCCGGCGCAGCCCGGATCGTCCGTCCCGTCCCCGTCGCGGCGACTCCCGGCGAGCAGCTCTACCCCGTCCCGATCGACGAGTTCCGGCTCTCCCGCTTCGAGCTGGACGGCGTCGAGCGCGAGATCGACGGCCGCACCCCGCAGATCCTGCTCTGCACCGAGGGCGCGGTGCGGCTCACCGCCACCGACGGCACCGCCCTGGACCTCGCCCGCGGCCAGTCGGCCTTCCTCCCGGCCACCGGCGCCCCGACCCGCCTCGCCGGCACCGGCAGCACGCTCTTCCGCGCCACCGTCAGCATCTGACCCGGCACCCCGGACCGACGCGAAGGGCCCGCACCCCGGGGTGCGGGCCCTTCGATGTCCGTGGCGAGCCGCTCAGCCGCTGCGCGAACCCGACTCGGCCGGGACCTTCGGCTCGGTCGGAGCCGCCGGGGCCGGTACGCCCTGGGCCGGTGCCGCGGGCGCGGGCTGGGCCGGCGGTGCCGGCAGGACCCGTTCGAGCGTCTTCAGCGCCTTCCGGCCGAGCTTCTGGAACGGCAGTTCCACCAGCCGGTACATCAGGTAGGCGGCCACCAGCGACACCGACAGGAACTCGGCCGTCCAGAGCACCTTGGCCCCCGTCGCGGTGGGTCGCGGCGGGACGCCGACCATCGGGCCGATCGTGTGCAGCAGGTGGAGGTGCAGCAGGTACAGCGAGAAGCTCACCGCGCCGAGCCAGGTCAGCACCTTCGGGAAGCGCCGCTTGCGCAGCGCCATCGCACCGAGGAAGGTCGCCCAGGCCCCGGTGTAGGACAGGCACCACGCGACCCAGCCCGAGGTCCAGGTGGAGTTCTCCATGCCGTTGCGGTTGTACATCCACCCGATGGCCACGCCGGAGACCACCACGAAACCGCAGACCAGCCAGGCCTGCGTCCGGTCGATCTGCCCGTGCTCGGCCCGGTAGAGCACCGTGCCGGCGAACATCGTCGCGAAGATCGTCAGGGTCTCGAAACCGGGCGCCCGGCTGTTGGTGAACAGCAGCACGGCGCCCAGGGCGCCCACCAGCAGGCCGCCGATCCGGGTCAGCGCCGGGTTGCCGCTGAGCATGCAGACGAAGCCCATCAGCACGATCAGCGCCGCCGCCAGCACCAGGTGCCGGGTGGAGTCGACGTCGTGGCCGAAGACATCGGCGACCAGCGTGCCGCCGAACAGCAGGCCCACCGCGGCGAAGCCCACCGCGAACACGCTGCTGCGCTTGTGCCAGCCCAGCGTGAACAGACCGGTGACCAGGAAGTAGAAGACCATCTCGTAGGTCAGGGTCCAGGTCACGCCCATGCCGTTCACCACGTTCAGCATGTCCTGGAGCATGGTGGCGTTGGCCGTCAGCGAGATGAGGTCGTGGCCGGTCCGGAACAGCGCGACCGAGCCGTCCCCCTTGGGCAGGATCGCGATGGCCACCACGTAGGTGGCGATCAGCGCCGGGTAGATCCGGAAGAGGCGCCCCACCCAGAACGCCCGCACGTCACCCCGGCGCTCCAGCGAGGCCGGGATGATGTAGCCGCTGACCAGGAAGAACACCATCACCCCGTACAGGCCGAGGTCGAAGTGCGCCCAGACCGCCCCGCCGAACGGCAGCAGTTCGAGGATGCCGAAGTGGTGCAGCGCCACCACCAGTGCGGCCAGCCCGCGCAGCGCGTCGAGCCAGCCCAGTCTGGACCCCGCGGCCGGGGCGTTCTCGGCACCGCGCCTGCCAGGCGGCCACAGTCGTCTCTGCCTCATCGCAGGGACAGTAGCCCATCGCGGCGTCGTTTCCACCACGGGAGCTCCGCGTACGACTGACCGATGGGCTCAGTCCCTGGTCATGTCGACGAAGCGCGAGTAGTGGCCCTGGAAGGCCACGGTGATGGTGGCGGTCGGACCGTTACGGTGCTTGGCGACGATCAGGTCGGCCTCGCCCGCGCGCGGGGACTCCTTCTCGTACGCGTCCTCGCGGTGCAGCAGGATGACCATGTCGGCGTCCTGCTCGATGGAGCCGGACTCACGCAGGTCCGAGACCATCGGCCGCTTGTCGGTGCGCTGCTCGGGACCACGGTTCAGCTGCGAGAGCGCGATGACCGGGACTTCCAGCTCCTTGGCCAGCAGCTTGAGGTTACGGGACATGTCCGAGACCTCCTGCTGGCGGTTCTCGGCCCGGCGGGAGCCGCCGGACTGCATGAGCTGGAGGTAGTCGATCACGATCAGCTTGATGTCGTTGCGCTGCTTGAGCCGGCGGCACTTGGCACGGATCTCCATCATCGACAGGTTCGGCGAGTCGTCGATGAACAGCGGCGCCTCGCTGACGTCGGGCATCCGGCGGGCGACCCGGGTCCAGTCGTCGTCCGTCATGTTCCCGGAGCGCATGTGGTGCAGCGCGACCCGGGCCTCGGCGGAGAGCAGACGCATGGCGATCTCGTTGCGGCCCATTTCGAGCGAGAAGATCACGCTCGGCAGCTTGTGGTGGATCGAGCAGGCGCGGGCGAAGTCCAGCGCCAGGGTGGACTTACCCATGGCGGGGCGGGCCGCGATGACGATCATCTGACCGGGGTGCAGGCCGTTGGTGAGCTGGTCGAAGTCGGCGAAGCCGGTGGGCACGCCGGACATCTGGCCCTGCCGGGAGCCGATCGCCTCGATCTCGTCGAGGGCGCCCTCCATGATGTCGGCCAGCGGCGCGTAGTCCTCGTTGGTGCGCTGCTCGGTGACGGCGTAGATCTCCGCCTGGGCGGCGTTGACGATCTCGTCCACGTCGCCCTCGGCCGCGTAGCCCATGCCGGCGATCCGGGTGCCGGCCTCGACCAGGCGGCGCAGCACGGCCCGCTCGTGGACGATCTGGGCGTAGTACTCGGCGTTGGCCGCGGTCGGGACGGAGTTGACCAGGGTGTGCAGGTAGGAGGCGCCGCCGACGCGCTGCAGTTCGCCGCGCTTGGTCAGCTCGCCGGCCACGGTGATCGGGTCGGCCGGCTCGCCGCGGGCGTAGAGGTCGAGGATCGCGCCGTGGACCATCTCGTGCGCAGGCCGGTAGTAGTCGGCCGGCTTGAGCACCTCGACGACGTCGGCGATGGCGTCCTTGGACAGCAGCATGCCGCCCAGGACGGACTGCTCGGCGGCGAGGTCCTGCGGGGGGACGCGCTCGAAGCCGTCGACGCCGCCCTGGCCCTCGTCCTCGCGGCGGTCGCGGTCGTCCCGGCGGTCACCCTTCTTGAAGCCACCGCCCTTGCGGAAACCCTCGCCCCGGCCGCCACCCTGGCCGCCCTGACCGCCGCGGTTGCGGGAGACCGGGAGCCGGTCGCCGGGGCCGTCCGGGAAGGGGGCGTCGTCGAAGGCGCCGACCGGGAAGGGATCCTCGGCGGTCTGCCAGTCCTCCTCCGGCGGCGGGGCGTCGTGGTCGTCGTACTGGGGGCCGGTCACGCGTGTTCCCCGATCAGCGAGTGGTGCGAGTTGGAGCGGGCCTTGCCGGTGGCTGGGTGGAGCGGATCCGCTCCTCTTTGTACGCCACGGCACCGACAAATCGGACGCCGAGGCGGGCGGGAGTGTCGGGCGGAGAGCCCACGCTAAGGCGCCGGGAGCCCTTGCGCCAAGGCGGTTATCCACAGGGGGTGTGGACGAGTGGCCCCGGGCTGTGGAGAACTGCCGCAAAGCTGTGGACACCCCTGTGGAAGCTCCTGTGGATAACCGGACGATCGATCCACCGTCAACCGGCTGACCTGCGATTACCTCTTGCCGGGCCTGTGCATGAGAAATTCTTCACACACCTCCGAACGGCTGTGGGCGCACAGCGGACGGAGCTCGTCGCTCAAGGTATCGAGTAATGACCCAAAGCGCCTAGCAGTCGTTACCTGTGGATGAGTACCCTGGAGCCCATGACCGCCGCCCCCACCGAGCCCTCCATACGCCGACACGACCGCGAGATCCTCGCCCTGGCGATCCCGGCCTTCGGCGCGCTGGTCGCCGAGCCGCTGTTCCTGATGGCCGACTCGGCGATCGTCGGCCACCTCGGCACCCCCCAGCTCGCCGGGGTCGGCGTCGCCTCCGCCGCGCTCACCACCGCGACCGGCGCGTTCGTCTTCCTCGCCTACGCCACCACCGCCGCGGTGGCCCGCCGGATCGGCGCCGGGGACCGCCGGGGCGCCGTCCAGCAGGGCGTCGACGGCCTCTGGCTCGCCCTCGGGCTGGCCGTCCCGGTGGTCCTGCTCACCGTGCTGCTGGCCCCCTGGGTGGCCGACCTCCTGGGCGCCTCGCCGACCGCCGCGCCGTACGCGGTGACGTACCTGCGGATCAGTTCCCTGGGCATCCCGGCGATGCTGCTGGTGATGGCCGCCACCGGTGTGCTGCGCGGGCTCCAGGACACCCGCACACCGCTGCTGGTGGCGGTCGCGGGCTTCACCGCCAACCTCGGCCTGAACGTCGGCCTGGTGTACGGCGCCGGGCTCGGGGTGGCCGGCTCGGCCTGGGGCACCGTGCTGGCACAGACCGGGATGGCCGCCGTCTACCTGACCGTGGTGGTGCGCGGCGCCCGCCGCGAGCGGGCCTCGCTACGGCCCGACGCAACGGGCATCCGGGCCAGTGCCAGGGCGGGCGGTCCGCTGCTGGTCCGGACGGTCAGTCTGCGCGGGGTGCTGATGATCGCCACCGCGGTGGCCGCCCGGCTCGGCGACGACCAGGTGGCCGCGCACCAGATCACCATGACGCTGTTCAGCTTCCTGGCCTTCGCGCTGGACGCCATCGCGATCGCCGGGCAGGCCATCATCGGCCGCTACCTGGGCGCCTCGGACGTCACGGGCGCCAAGGCCGCCACCCGGCGGATGGTCCAGTGGGGTGTCGGCTCCGGGGTGGTGCTCGGCCTGCTGGTGGTGCTCGCCCGCCCGCTGTACGTCCCGCTGTTCACGCCCGATCCGTCGGTGCGGGCACAGCTGGACACCGCCCTGCTGCTGCTCGCGCTCAGCCAGCCGGTGGCCGGCCTGGTCTTCGTGCTGGACGGCGTGCTGATGGGCGCCGGCGACGGCCCGTACCTGGCCTGGGCGGCGCTCGCGACCCTGGCGGTCTTCACCCCGGCGGCGGCCGCGGTTCCGGCCAGCGGCACCGGGCTGGCCGGGCTCTGGTGGGCGATGAACCTGTTCATGCTGGTCCGCGCGGTCTTCCTGGCGGCCCGCGCCCGCGGCGGCCGCTGGCTGGTCACCGGCGCCGTCCGGGGTTAGCACCCCGCCCCCGCGAAAACGACCGAGGGCCGGACTCCCCCTGGGGAGTCCGGCCCTCAGGCCACTGCTACGGAACTCAGGCAGCCACGACGGCGACGTCGAGGTTGGCCACGACGTCCGAGTGCAGCTTGACCGAGACCTTGTGGGTGCCCACGGTCTTGATCGGCGAGGCGATCGCGACGGCGCGCTTGTCCACAGCCGGGCCGCCGGCGGCCTTGATGGCCTCGACGACGTCGGACTGGGTCACCGAACCGAACAGACGGCCGGCGTCACCCGAGCGAACGGCCAGCTTGACCTGGACGCCCTCGAGCTTGCCCTTGACCTCGTTGGCGGCCTCGAGGGTCTGGATCTCGTGGATCTTGCGGGCGCGACGGATGGCGTCGACGTCCTTCTGACCACCCTTGGTCCAGCGGATGGCGTAGCCACGCGGGACCAGGTAGTTGCGGGCGTAGCCGTCCTTGACCTCGACGACCTCGCCGGCGGAGCCGAGACCCGGGACCTCGTGCGTGAGGATGATCTTCATTACTCGGTCACCCTCTCTTAGCGCGCGGTGCTGGTGTAGGGCAGCAGCGCCATCTCACGGCTGTTCTTCACGGCCGTGGCGACGTCACGCTGGTGCTGGGTGCAGTTGCCGGTGACCCGGCGGGCACGGATCTTGCCGCGGTCGGAGATGTACTTCCGCAGCAGGTTCGTGTCCTTGTAGTCAACGTAGTTGACCTTGTCCTTGCAGAAGACGCAAACCTTCTTCTTCGGCTTGCGAGCAGGCGGCTTCGCCATGGTGTGCTCCATTTGGGGTTCACGGCCCGGCGGGCGTCCGGGGACGCCGACGGCCGGGCCGCACGAAATCTGTCAGCTCTTAGAACGGGGGCTCTTCCGAGAAGCCGCCACCGGACGGGGCACCCCAGCCGCCGCCCTGGTTGCCGCCGGACGGGGCGCTGGACGCCCACGGGTCGTCGGAGGGGCCGGACTGGCCGCCGCCGGAGTTTCCACCCCAGCCGCCGCCCTGCTGGCCGCCACCGCCGCCCCAACCGCCCTGGCCGCCACCCTGCTGGCCGCCGAAGCCGCCACCAGGACCACCGGGGCCACCGGACCGGTTGGCCCGGGTGACCTTCGCGGTCGCCGAGCGCAGGCTCGGGCCCACCTCGTCGACCTCGACCTCGAAGACCGTCCGCTTCTCGCCTTCCTTGGTCTCGTAAGACCGCTGGCGCAGCCGGCCCTGCACGATGACGCGCATGCCGCGCTGCAGCGACTCAGCCACGTTCTCCGCCGGCTGACGCCAGACGTTGCACGTGAGGAAGAGGCTCTCGCCGTCCTTCCACTCGTTCGTCTGACGGTCGAAGGTGCGGGGGGTGGACGCGATGCGGAACTTCGCGACCGCCGCACCCGACGGGGTGAAACGCAGCTCGGGGTCGTCGACGAGATTGCCGACGAGGGTGATGACGGTCTCGCCTGCCATGGTGGTGATGACCTCTCGGGAAGATGTCCGTTCACCGCTGTTTCACGTGAAACAGCGGACGCGAGCTACCCGAGACCCGAAGGCCTCAGAGGTGGCTCAGTGGGTGTCCGGGCGCAGGACCTTGGTCCGCAGAACCGACTCGCTCAGGCCCATCTGGCGGTCGAGCTCCTTGACGACCTCAGGCGTGGCCTTCAGGTCGATGACCGAGTAGATGCCCTCGGACTGCTTGTTGATCTCGTAAGCCAGACGGCGACGACCCCAGGTGTCGACCTTCTCCACCTTGCCGCCGCCGTTGCGGACGACAGTGAGGAAGTTCTCGATCAGGGGGGAGACAGCGCGCTCCTCGACCGAGGGGTCGAGGATGACCATCACCTCGTAGTGACGCATGAGTAACCCACCTCCTTTGGACTCAGCGGCCACGGTCTCTCCGTGGCAGGAGGGTTGTGCGTAGCGTCGGCACCGGAGCAGTGACGACTCCGGCCCACCGTAGCGGCCGGGTCCGACAGTCGGCCCCCGCTCACCCGAAAGAGGATGTCGCCCGGAAGAGGGCACAAGGGGGCACAACTACACCAGTGCAGACGGCACAGCCTACCTGCACCCGGACGGCCGAACAAAACGCATAGGGGTTGTGAGAGCGACCCAACCGCCGCAATCTGGACGGAACGGGATTCCTGCCCGTTCGTCTCCACGCCAGGAGGTGGGACTCATGGCCCAGTCCGTCCACCGCATGCCCGCGCTCACGCTGAACACCGACGGCCACCCGCACCCCCGCGAGAACACCCTGGTGGCACTGACCGCCGTGCTGGGCGTGATCGCCTTCACCACCTCGTTCTTCCACAACCTGCACGTGCTGACCTCGTGGACCGGCCTGGCCGGGATCGCCACGGGGCTCTGGGGCATGTACGTCTCGGTCACCACCGCCGAGCGCTTCGTCCTGATGATCACGCTCGGCGCCTCCGCGATCGGCTTCTACCTCGGCATCGCCCGCGGCGGTCTGGTGGGCTGAGCCGGCGGGCCCACGGAACCCTCGGCGCCCCCGTCGCGTATCTGCAAGAAGACAGGTACGCGACGGGGGCTCCGTCGTGCCCGCACCGGCGGGCCCCCGGGCCCCGGACGATAGGGTCACCCCGAGAACCTGGGGCCACCGCAGCCCGACCGACGAGGAGCACCGAGCAATGAGCCTTCGCCTGAGGACGATCACCCGCGAGGAGCACCTCGCCTTCATCAGGAGCCGTGCCTCGGCCAGCCACATGCAGGTGCCGTCCTGGGGCGACGTGAAGGCCGAGTGGCGCTCCGAGTCGATCGGCTGGTTCGACGAGCACAACCAGCTGGTCGGCGCCGGCCTGGTGCTCTACCGCCAGCTGCCCAAGGTCAAGCGCTACCTCGCCTACCTGCCCGAGGGCCCGGTCATCGACTGGTTCGACCGCGACCTCGACCGCTGGCTCTCCCCGATGCTGGCGCACCTGAAGTCGCAGGGCGCGTTCTCGGTGAAAATGGGCCCGCCGATCGTCATCCGCCGCTGGAACGCCCCCACCATCAAGGAGGCCATCGCCGCCAAGCAGGCCAAGCGCCTGCGCGACGTCGAGGCCGACTGGTACGAGGCGCGCGCCTTCGAGGTGGCCGACCGGCTGCGCAAGGCCGGCTGGCTGCAGGGCGAGGACGGCGGCGCCGGTTTCGGCGACGTCCAGCCGCGCTACGTCTTCCAGGTGCCGCTGGCCAACCGCTCGCTGGACGACATCCACAAGAACTTCAACCAGCTCTGGCGCCGCAACATCAAGAAGGCCGAGAAGAGCGGCGTCGAGGTGTACCAGGGCGGCTACGACGAGCTGCCGATCTTCCACCAGCTCTACCTGGTGACCGCCGAGCGCGACAAGTTCACCCCGCGCCCGCTGTCCTACTTCCAGCGGATGTGGAAGGCCCTCACCGCCGAGGACCAGAACCGGATGCGGCTCTACATCGCCTACCACGAGGGCGAACCGCTGGCCGCGACCACGATGCTGGTGGTCGGCGAGCACGTCTGGTACTCCTACGGCGCCTCGGCCAACCACAAGCGCGAGGTCAAGCCGTCCAACGCGATCCAGTGGCGGATGATGCGCGACGCCTACGCCCTCGGCGGCGGCGTGTACGACCTGCGCGGAATCAGTGACACCCTGGACGAGAACGACCACCTGTTCGGTCTGATCCAGTTCAAGGTCGGCACCGGCGGCCAGGCGGCCGAGTACCTCGGCGAGTGGGACTTCCCGCTGAACAAGCTGCTGCACAAGGCCCTCGACCTCTACATGTCCCGCCGCTGAGGAGGCTGCCCCGATGACGCTGTCGCTCTACCTCGACACCGAACGCTGGCGGACCCACCAGCGGTCCGTGCTGGCCGAGTTCCCCGGCCTGGTGCCGGTCGCCAAGGGGAACGGCTACGGCCTCGGCAACCACCGGCTGGCCGAGGAGGCGACGCTGCTCGGCACCGGGGTGCTGGCCGTCGGCACCGCCTACGAGGCGGCCGACGCCGCCGAGTGGTACGGCGGCGAGCTGCTGGTGCTCACCCCGTACCGGATCGGCGAGGAGGTGCTCCCGCTGCCGCACGCCCGGGTGATCCGGACGGTGGCCAGCGTGGACGCGCTGCGCGCGCTGCACGGCGCCCGAGTGGTGCTGGAGTGCATGACCACCATGCGCCGGCACGGCGTGAGCGCGGCCGACCTGCGGACGGTGGCCGGCGAGCTGGACGGGGTCTCCTTCGAGGGCCTGGCGCTGCACCTGCCGATGGACCGGCCGGACGGCTCCAGCCCGATCGAGGAGGTCGCGTACTGGGTGGACACCGCCAAGGCGGCCGGCATCCCGGTGCACACCGTCTTCGTCAGCCACCTCGGCGCGGCCGGCATGGACCAGCTGACCCAGCGTTACCCGGGCACCGTCTTCCGGGCCCGGATCGGCACCCGGCTCTGGCTGGGCGACCACGCCGCGCTGGAGGTCCGGGCCACGGTGCTGGACGTCACCCCGCTGAAGAAGGGCGACCGCTACGGCTACCGCCAGCACCCGGCGCCCTCCGACGGCCACATCCTGGTGGTCGCCGGCGGCACCGCGCACGGCATCGGCCTGGAGGCGCCCAAGTACGTGGCGAGCATGGGTGCGCGCGCCAAGGGCATCGCCCGGGCCGGTCTGGCGACCGTCAACAAGACCAAGTCGCCGTTCCACTGGGCCGGCAAGCAGCTCTGGTTCGCCGAGCCGCCGCACATGCAGGTCTCGCTGCTGTTCCTGGACGGGGAGACCGCGCCCCCCGCGATCGGCGAGGAGCTGGGCCTCCAGGTCCGGCACACCACCACGCACTTCGACCGCGTGGTGGACCGCTGAGCACACGCCCCTTTTTGGGGCTCGGCTCGCCTCCGGGCCGCTCCGACCCGGTGCCGACGGTCGGCGCTCCGGCGCTCGTGCCTCGCTGGTCGCTTCTCCCTTTCGGCACCGGCGCGGCCCTTCGGCTCGCTCGCGGTCTTACGGCTCGTTCGCGGCCCTTCAGGTCGTTCACGGTCTTACGGCTTCTCGACCGGCTCCGGCAGTCCGGGCTCCTTGAGCCACTGTTCGGAGCCGGTCGGCGCGTAGGCGGCGTAGCTCTCCTCCTCGTGCAGCCGCCGGGCGGCGCCCAGCACGAACACGTCCGGGGCACGGTCGAGCACCCCGCCGGAGGGGTCGTCGCTGCCGTCCCAGCGGACCGGGTCGCGGTCCGCGTGCAGGGCGTCGCGGACCACCAGCACGCCCAGGTAGAGCGTGCCGAGCAGGTGCAGCACGATCGCGAAGTGGTACCAGGGCTCGCCGATCCCGTGCTGCTTGGGCCCGGTCACGAAGCCCAGGTGGGACCAGATCCCCAGGGTGTACAGCACCTCGCAGGCCTGCCAGATCAGGATGTCCCGCCAGCGCGGCCGGGCCAGCGCCGCGAGCGGCAGCAGCCAGAGCGCGTACTGCGGCGAGTACACCTTGTTGACCAGCACGAACAGCGCGACCACCAGGAAGGCCAGCTGCGCGAGGCGCGGCCGGCGGGGCGCCGAGAGGCCCAGCCACGCTATGGCCGCGCAGCCCAGCAGCATCAGCACCCCGATGTAGAGGTCGAGGTCGGCCAGCCCGACGCCGCGGTTCTGCATCAGGATCAGCCAGAACGAGCCGTAGTCCTCGCCGCGGTGCTTGCTGAAGACGTAGAAGGTCGACCAGCCCTGCCAGTTGGCCAGCATGATCGGCAGGTTGACCACCAGCCAGGCGCCCACCGCGCCGCCCAGCATCACCCGGAACTCGCGCCACTTCCCGGCCCGCCAGCAGAGCACCAGCAGCGGGCCGATCAGCAGCAGCGGGTAGAGCTTGGCGGCGGTCGCCAGGCCGATGAACACCCCGGCCCAGCCCGGCCGGGAGCGCGCCCACCAGGCCATCGCCACGGCGGCCAGGGCGACCGCGAGCAGGTCCCAGTTGACCGTGCCGTTCAGCAGCAGGACGGGCGAGAGCCCGAACAGCAGGGCGTCCCAGGGGCGGCGGCGGTGGGTGCGCGAGAGCGCCACCACGGCGACCACCGCGCAGGCCATCAGCATCCCGGCGTTGATCGCCCAGAACCACTGCTCCTGGCTCTGCTGGTCGCCGCCGCCGGGCGTCAGCCAGGCCGCGACCTGCATGAACAGACCGGTCAGCACCGGGTACTCGAGGTACTGGAGGTCCCCCGAGCTGCCCGGGATGCGGTCCACGTACGGGTGCAGCCCGGCCGCGAAGCCGCGACCGGAGAACAGGTGCGGGATGTCGCTGTAGCAGGCGTGGATGTACTGCGGCGAGCCCGGCTGGAACCAGGCCTGCTGGTAGCAGGGCAGGTTGTGCACCATGCCGAGCGCCGAGACCACGATCACCACCAGCGCCAGGAAGCGCGCCGGGATCCACCAGGAGACACCGAGCAGCGCCCGGCGGCCGGGCGGGCCGCCGAACACCTCGCTGCCGGCCGCCGCCACCCGGTCCTCGTCGGCCGGGACGACCACGGTGTTGGCCGGCGGCGCGGCCGTGGCGACGGCTGCCGGGGTGGGCCCTGCGGCGGCGCCGGGCCCGTGCGGGCCCGCGGTTTCGTCACGATCGCTCGACGTCATGCCGGACATCCTGCCGCACCGCAGGCGCCGGGACGAGGAGGACCCCGCGGTGGCCCCGGCGGTACGGGTGGTACGCAGGGGGCGCGGACGGCGAAAGGTGACGAAACGGCGGTGGCGGCCCTCCGAGGAGGACCGCCACCGCCGTTTCGGCGTCTCACCGACCAGCCGCGCCCTACGGGGTGGTCGTACTGCTCGGAGTCGGCTTGCCACCGCCGGTCGGCTTGCCACTGCCGCCACCGCTGCCGCCACCCGGCGGGTTGGTGTCGGTCGGCGTCGGTGTCGTGCAGCCCAACAGGCCGCAGGTGGGCGTCGGCGGCTTCGGCTGGTGGGTCGGGGTCTGGGTCGGCTGGCAGTCCACACCCGGCACACAGCCCCCGCCCTGGGTGGGCTGCGGCGGCTGCGGCTGGGTCGGCTGCGCCTGGGTCGGCTGCGCCGGGGCCGACGGGGTCTCCGTCGCGGTCTGGGTCGGGGTCTGGGTCGGCGTGGCCGTGGCCGTGGACGGCGCACCGGAGGAGTCCACCTCGGTGCCGACCGGCTGCGGGTTCGGGAAGTCCATCTTCTTCTCGTTGGCCAGCGCGGCCTTCATGTACCGGGTGAAGACGTCCGTCGGGATGTCACCACCGTGGATGGACTCCTTGCCGCCGGTGCCGTTCAGCGAGAGCCGGTCGTGCTTGTTCGGGTCCTCGCGCCACATCGCGACGCTGGTCACCAGCTGCGGGGTGTAGCCGACCCACCAGGCCGACTTGTTCTGGTCGGTGGTACCGGTCTTGCCGGCCACCGGGCGGCCCAGCGTGTTGGTCTTGGTGCCGGTACCGTTCTTCGCCACGTTCACCAGCACGTCGGTGACGTTGTCGGCGACGGCCGGCTCCAGGGCGACCTTGGTGTCCTTCTTGCCGAAGCCCGGGCGCTCCTTGCCGTCCACCTCGACCTTGGTGGCCGAGTAGGGCTCGGCCTCCTTGCCGCTGGCCGCGAGGGTGCCGTAGGCGGTGGCCATCCGGATCGGGCTGATGGTGGAGGTGCCGAGCGGGAAGGTCGGGGTCTTCGGGTCGGCCAGGCTGTCCTTCTTGATGCCCATCTGCACCGCGATGTCGGCCACGTTCTGGCCGCCGACGTCCTGGTTCAGCTGGACGAAGGGCACGTTGTACGAGAACTGCATGGCCTGGCGCAGCGAGACGTAGCCGCGCTTGCCGGCGTCCTCGTTCTTCTGCCGGTAGGGCTTGCCGTCGTCGCCGATCACCAGCGAACCGTCCGGCTTGCGGATCTCGGACAGGTCGTCGGAGAGGTAGCGGCTGTCCGCGTTGATCCGCTTCGGCTTGCCGTCGTCGCCCTTCGCGGTCTGCACGCCGACCTGCATCGCGGTGGCCAGCACGAAGGGCTTGAAGGTCGAACCGACCTGGACGCCCGTCGCGTTGGCGTTGTTGTCGAAGTGGCCGTTCTCCACGCCGTCACCGCCGTAGATGGCGACCATCGCACCGTCGCCGGGGCGGATGCTGGCCGCGCCGAACTGGATGAAGGTGTCGTTGTCGGGCCGCTTCTGCGGGTTGAGGTTCTCCGCCTTGACGTCGTCGACCGCCTTCTTCAGGGCGTCGACCTTGTCCTTCTCGAAGGTGGTGTAGATCTTCAGGCCGCCCTTGTCGATCATCTGCTGGGTGATCGACTTGTCGGTGGACATCACGTACTGGTTGACGGTGTCGACCAGGTAGCTGATCTCACCGTTCATGTTGGAGCTGGGCTTCTGCTGGATCGGCTCGGGGAACGTGGTGCACTTGGCCCGCTCCTCCGGGGTGGTGTTGTGGGTGATCACCATCCGGTCCAGGATCCACTTCCAGCGATCCACGGCACGGTCGTGGTTGGCGGGCTTGGAGGGGTCGTAGTAGTTCGCGCCCTTCAGCAGTCCGGCCAGCATCGCGCTCTGGCAGAGGTTCAGGTCCTTGGCGTTGACGCCGTAGTACGCCTGGGCGGCGGCCTGCGCGCCGTTGGCGTTGCGGCCGAACCAGCTGGTGTTGAGGTAGCCCTTGAGGATGTCGTCCTTGCTCGTCTGCTGATTGATCTTCAGCGTGATGAAGAACTCCTTCAGCTTGCGGCTGAGGGTCTGCTCCTGGCTCAGGTAGGCGTTCTTGACGTACTGCTGGGTGATCGTCGAGGCACCCTGGGTCTCCCCGCCCTTCGCCATGTTGTAGACGGCGCGCAGCATGCCCTTGGGGTCGATGCCGCTGTCGGTGCGGAAGGTCTCGTTCTCCGCCGAGATGACGGCGTTCTGCAGGTTGGGGCTGATGTCGCTGAGCTCGACGATCTGGCGGTTGGTGTCGCCCTTGCGGGTCATCTCACTGCCGTCGGCCCAGTAGTAGATCGTGTTCTGCTCCTTCACCAGGTCCTTGAGCTGCGGGACCGTCGTGGTCTGGTAGAGGTAGAACACGATGCCCACGCCGGTGGCGAAGAAGAGCAGGAAGGCGCTCAGCCACTGCTTCCAGGACGGCAGCCAACGCCGGACGCCGGTCTTGCCCCACCGGGGGTAGTCGATGAAGCGCTTCTTGCCGGGGCCGGCGGCCGCGGCGGCGGAAGCGGCGGCGGCATCCCGTCGGCCGCCCCCCTTGCCCTTCTTCTGCGCGGCCTTGCGCATCTCGGCACGGCCCATCCGGGGCTGCTGAGCGGTCTCCCGGACGCCGGGCGGGCGTCGACGGCCGAGCCCTTCCGAGCTCAGCTCGTCGGGACCGGGTCCACCCCGACGGCCACCGCCTCCCGGGGGCTGCTGCCCGTCACCGCCCGGGTTGGGCGTCCTTCGCCGTCGCTCGCTCATGTTCCAGCCACTCCTCGCCAGGCCTGTCCAGCCTGAAGGCAGGGTTCACGTCCGATGCCCGGACCGCCCTAACCCCGGAGGTTGGTCCTCGTGCACACGCGACAGCGTACGCAGCACGAAATGGCAACTAATCGGGCATCAGCCGTCAATTACCGCAAAACGGCGACAGATCATTACACGCCCGTTGCCAACCCCACCCGCGCGTCGGCTTGTGATCACATTCACGCGTGCCCCCCTTGCCCGTTCCGAGGGCCGGGTTTACTGTTCTCGATATATCGAGCCGATACATCGAAGCGGTATACCGTCGGATGCAGCGGCCGGGACGAAGGTCGAGAGGGAGGAGGACGACGGCAGTGGGCAGGCGCTCAGGAGTGCTGGAGTTCGCCGTTCTCGGCCTGCTCCATGACGCCCCGATGCACGGCTACGAACTGCGCAAGCGGCTCAACATCCTGCTCGGAGCGCTGCGGGCGCTCTCCTACGGAACGCTCTACCCGTGCCTGAAGAGCCTGGTCGCCCAGGGTTTCCTGGTCGAGGACAACCCGGACGTCGAGTACGTCCCGGCCACCGCGCTCAACGGCAAGCGGTCGAAGATCGTCTACCGGCTCTCCCCCGAGGGCAAGCAGCGCTTCGAGGAGCTGCTCGCCGACTCCGGCCCCGACGCGTGGGAGGACGAGCGGTTCGGCGTCCACTTCGCGTTCTTCGGCCAGACCGACCGGGCGGTCCGGATGCGCGTCCTGGAAGGTCGCCGGAGCCGGCTGGAGGAGCGCCTGGAGCGGATGCGCAGCTCGCTGGCCCGGGCCCGCGAACGGTTCGACGACTACACCGTCGAACTCCAGCGGCACGGACTGGAGTCGGTGGAACGCGAGGTCCGGTGGCTCAACGAGCTGATCGAGACCGAGCGGGCCAACCGCACCGGCCGGACCGGGCCCGCCACCGGCGGCACCGCCGCCGGACCCCACCAGACTTCGGACGGCCGTGGCCAGGAGACCGGGTCCCCGGACCCGTCCGGGCCACCGTACGACCGCCCGGGGCGCTCCGCCCAGGAGCGCTGACACCGCGTCAGCCCTGTGCCACGCGGCAGGAGAGGGCGCCTCGCGCCCGGACAAGCAGTCATCGAAGAAGCAGGACGAGTACCGCCGACCTCGGCGGTCCTCATGAGATCACAGGGAGCAACCGGAAATGGGTTCGGTTCGCGTAGCCATCGTCGGCGTGGGCAACTGCGCCGCCTCGCTGGTGCAGGGTGTCGAGTACTACAAGGACGCCGACCCGGCCGGCAAGGTCCCCGGGCTGATGCACGTCCAGTTCGGTGACTACCACGTCCGTGACGTGGAGTTCGTCGCCGCGTTCGACGTCGACGCCAAGAAGGTCGGCTTCGACCTGGCCGACGCCATCGGCAACAGCGAGAACAACACCATCAAGATCTGCGACGTGCCGCCGACCGGCGTGACCGTCCAGCGCGGCCACACCCTCGACGGCCTGGGCAAGTACTACCTGGAGACCATCGAGGAGTCGGACGAGGCCCCGGTCGACGTCGTCCAGGTCCTCAAGGACAAGCAGGTCGACGTCCTGGTCTGCTACCTGCCCGTCGGTTCCGAGCAGGCGGCCAAGTTCTACGCCCAGTGCGCCATCGACGCCAAGGTCGCCTTCGTGAACGCCCTGCCGGTGTTCATCGCGGGCACCAAGGAGTGGGCGGACAAGTTCACCGAGGCCGGCGTGCCGATCGTCGGTGACGACATCAAGTCCCAGGTCGGCGCCACCATCACGCACCGCGTGATGGCCAAGCTGTTCGAGGACCGCGGTGTCATCCTCGAGCGCACCATGCAGCTGAACGTCGGCGGCAACATGGACTTCAAGAACATGCTCGAGCGCGAGCGCCTGGAGTCCAAGAAGATCTCCAAGACCCAGGCCGTCACCTCACAGATCCGCGACCGCGAGCTGGGCGCCAAGAACGTCCACATCGGTCCCTCGGACTACGTGGCCTGGCTGGACGACCGCAAGTGGGCGTACGTCCGCCTGGAGGGTCGCGCGTTCGGTGACGTCCCGCTGAACCTGGAGTACAAGCTCGAGGTCTGGGACTCCCCGAACTCCGCCGGTGTCATCATCGACGCCGTGCGCGCCGCGAAGATCGCCAAGGACCGCGGCATCGGCGGCCCGATCCTGTCGGCCTCCTCGTACTTCATGAAGTCCCCGCCGGTCCAGTACTTCGACGACGAGGCCAAGGAGAACGTCGAGAAGTTCATCCGCGGCGAGGTCGAGCGCTGAGCACTGAGCTGACGACTCGTAGTCGCTCATAGCTCTCCGGAAGGGCCCACGATCACCGGATCGTGGGTCCTTCACCGTTTCGCGGCCAATGTTTCACGTGAAACGGTGCCCGGTTCCATGGCACCCTGGGCGGGTGGCGATCACCGAGAACGGCAGCACACACCAGTCCGCGCACCGTGCCACGCTCCTCGGTCTGCTCCGCGGCCGGGACTTCCGACGGCTGCTCACCGCCCGGGTGCTCTCCCAGCTCTCGGACGGCGTCTTCCAGGTCTCGCTCGCCGCCTACGTGGTCTTCTCCCCCGAGAAGCAGTCCTCCCCCGCCGACATCGCCTCGGTGCTGGCCGTGATGCTGCTGCCGTTCTCAGTGATCGGCCCGTTCGCCGGGGTGCTGCTGGACCGCTGGCGCCGCCGCCAGGTGCTCTACTTCGGCAACCTGGCCCGCTTCGGGCTGGGCCTGGGCACCGGCGCGCTGCTCCTGGTCCAGGCCCCGACCTGGCTGTTCTTCGCCTCCGCGCTGCTGGTCACCGCGCTCAACCGGTTCATCCTGGCCGGCCTGTCCGCGGCCCTGCCCCGGGTGGTGGAGCAGGACCACCTGGTCACCGCCAACGCCCTGTCCCCCACGCTCGGGACGGTCGCCGCCGCCTCGGGCGGGGGCATCGGCTTCCTGCTGCACCAGGTGATGACCCCCGGGCCGCGGGCGGACGCCGCGCTGGTCACGGTCGCCTCGCTGCTCTACCTGTCGGCCGCGCTGGCCGCCCGCCGGATGGACCGCGATCTGCTCGGCCCGGAGAAGCACGACGACCACCCGGCGCTCAGCCAGGCGCTGGTGCGGGCTGCCGTCGAGCTCGGCGCCGCCCTGCGCCACCTGCGGCGGGACTGCCGGAGCGCCGTGCACGCACTGGCCGCCGTCACCGCGGCCCGGTTCTGCTACGGCGTGCTGATCGTGGTCGTGGTGATGCTCGCCCGGTACACCTTCAACGACCCGGCCGACAGCGCGGCCGGGCTGGCCACCCTCGGCCAGGCGGTCGGCTTGTCGGCCGCCGGGTTCTTCGTCGCCGCCGTGGTCAGCCCCTGGTGCACCCGGCGGCTGGGCCTGGCCGGCTGGATGACGGCCTGCCTGCTCGCCCCCGTCGTCTTCGTCCCCGCGCTGGGCCTGTTCTTCGCCCCGGTGCCCTGCCTGATCGCCGCGCTGCTGCTCGGGGTGGTCACCCAGGGAACCAAGATCTGCGCCGACACCGTGGTCCAGGAGTCGGTCGCGGACGAGTACCGCGGCCGGGTCTTCGCCATCTACGACGTGCTGTTCAACGTCGCCTTCGTGGCCGCCGCCATGGTCACCGCCCTGGTGCTGCCGCTCTCCGGCCGGTCGGTCGGGGTGGTCGTCGGGGTCGCGGCGGTGTACGCGCTCACCGCGGTGCTCTACCTGCGGGCCGCCCGCCGCTCCGGTCCGCTGCCCGGCGACCGGCACTCCTGAAACCGCGCCGCCGAAGGCCTCGGTGCGGCGAACCACCGGGCCCGGCAAGCGCGATGTCCGAAACCGCGCTGTCCCGGAATGGAAACCGCCTGGTCCCGAAACCCCTTGTGGACTCCGGACGGATTGCGTCCGACCCAGTCGCTAGGGTACGTAGACCTGTCGGAGCGACAGCACTTGGTCTCGGGGGACGAACTGATGAGCACACCGCCCGGCCCGTACGGGCCGCCACCACCCACGCCGGCATCCCCGGTCGGCTTCGGGCCGCCCCCGCCGGCCTACGGACAGGCGCCGTACGCCCAGCCCCCGTACGGTCAGGCACCGTACGGTCAGGCACCGTACGGGCAACAGCCCTACGCCCAGCAGCCGTACGCCCAGGCTCCCTACGGGCAGCCGCAGCCGTACCCGCAGACACAGCCCGCCCCCGCTCCCCAGACGCCCCCCGCCAAACGCGGCCTCCGGTCCAAAGTGCGGATCGCCGTTGGGGCCGTCTGCGCCGCCGGGCTGGCCGTGGCCTACTTCGTGGCCGGCCCCAGCGTCAGCAGCGCCAAGGTCGGCGACTGCGTCCGGGTGAGCGGCTACAGCAATGTCGAAATCGTCAAGTGCAGTGACTCCAAGGCGAATTACAAGGTGCTGGCGAAATTCACCGGCACCACCGACGTGAACCGCTGCCAGCAGACGCCGCAGACCACCCGCACCGTCTACGGCAAGACCGGCCGCCGCTGGAACACCAAGCGGTACGTGCTCTGCCTCGGTTCGCTGGCCCCCACCGCACCCAGCACCACCGGCTACCCGCCGGTGAAGAAGTCCTGAACTCGTCAACCACCACCCTTCTCCGGGGGGACCACTTGTCCGTTCCGCCTCCGCCCCAGATGCCGTTCGGCCCACCGCCGGGCGACGGCAACCCGTACTCCGGCGGCAGCCCGTACGGCGCGCCGCCCCCGCCGGCCGCGGGCCCGCCCGGGTACGGCTACCCGAGCGCCCCGCCGCCGGAGCCGCCGTACGACGCCCAGCCGCCCGGCTACGGCTACGGGTACCCGCCGCCGGCCCCGATGGACGGCCAGACCTGCCGCTTCTGCGGCGGCTACCCGGCGGTGAGCGCCACCGTCCGCGGCCACCAGGGCCTGGTCCTGGCCTACCGGATGCTGCGGATGCACGGCCCGTTCTGCCGCACCTGCGGGACGGCCACCGTGCGCGACATGTCCGCCCGGACCCTGGTCCAGGGCTGGTGGAGCCCGGCGTCGCTGATCCTGGCACCGATCACGCTGCTGCTGAACCTCGGCGCCAACGGCCGGATCAAGCGGCTGCCCCCGCCGATGCCGGGCACCCACGGGCCGCAGCTCGACCCGGGCGTCCCGCTGGGCCGGCGGCCGCACATGGCGATGCTGCTGCTGCCGGTCTCCCTGGTCGTCACCGTGATCCTGGCCGCCACCGGCGTGCTCGGCCCGAAGGACGACAACAACAACGCGAACCCGGGACCGACGCCGGCGCCGATCACCTTCTCGCCGACGCCGCTGCCGATGCCCACCTACACCCCGCCGACCTTCCCCTCGCCGACCTTCACCCTGCCGCCGCTGCCGAGCATCACCCTGCCGCCGGTCACCACGCCCACCCCGACCGACTCGACGGACGGCCCGGACGACGCCAAGATCGGCGACTGCCTGCGCAACGAGAACGGCACCAGCGAGACCACCGACAACCACCCGAAGGTCAGCGTGCTGCCCTGCACCGACTCCAAGGCGCAGTACAAGGTGGTGTACAAGTACTTCGCCACCTCCGACCAGAAGGTCTGCGAGAAGCAGCCGAAGGCGGACAGCTGGTACACCAGCAAGCACCCCAGCCTCCCGGCCCTGGACTACGTGCTCTGCCTCAAGCAGCTCAAGTAACCGGCGCCGGTACGACCGCGAGGGGTGGCCCCGGCCGCGTGCCGGGACCACCCCTCGCGTCGTGAACGGACGTCAGCCCTGCTGCTCGGCCCACCAGGCCCGCAGCGCCGCGACCGCCTCGTCGTGCTCCATCGGGCCCTGCTCCAGCCGCAGTTCGAGCATGTGCTTGTACGCCTTGCCGACCAGCGGACCGGGCTTGACGCCGAGCAGCTCCATGATCTGGTTGCCGTCCAGCGCCGGGCGGACGGCGTCCAGCTCCTCCTTCGCCTTCAGCTCGGTGATCCGCTCCTCCAGGCCGTCGTAGGTGCGCGACAGCGCGGCGGCCTTCTTGCGGTTGCGGGTGGTGCAGTCCGAGCGGGTCAGCTTGTGCAGGCGCTCCAGCAGCGGCCCGGCGTCGGTCACGTAGCGGCGCACCGCGGAGTCGGTCCACTCGCCGCCACCGTAGCCGTGGAAGCGCAGGTGCAGCTCGACCAGGCGCGAGACGTCCTCGGTGAGCTCCTTGGAGTACTTCAGCTCGCGCATCCGCTTGCGGGTCATCTTGGCGCCGACCACCTCGTGGTGGTGGAAGGAGACCCGGCCGTCCAGCTCGAAGCGGCGGGTGCGCGGCTTGCCGATGTCGTGCAGCAGCGCGGCCAGCCGCAGGGTGAGGTCCGGGCCGTCCTGCTCCAGGGCGATGGCCTGCTCCAGGACGGTCAGCGAGTGCTCGTAGACGTCCTTGTGCCGGTGGTGCTCGTCACGCTCCAGCCGCAGCGCGGGCAGTTCCGGCAGCACGTACCCGGCCAGCCCGGTGTCGACCAGCAGCCGCAGGCCCTTCACCGGGTGCTTGGCCAGCAGCAGCTTGTTCAGCTCGGCCTGGACCCGCTCGGCCGAAACGATGGCGATCCGCTCGGCCATCTCCGTCATCGCGGCGACCACCTCGGGCGCCGGGTCGAAGTCCAGCTGGGCGGCGAAGCGGGCGGCCCGCATCATCCGCAGCGGGTCGTCGGAGAAGGACTCCTCGGGGGTGGCGGGGGTGCGCAGCACCCGCGCCTCCAGGTCGTCCAGGCCGTGGTGCGGGTCGACGAAGCCGCGGCCGGGCAGGTCGACGGCCATCGCGTTGACCGTGAAGTCCCGGCGGACCAGGTCCTCCTCGATGGTGTCGCCGTAGGTGACCTCGGGCTTGCGCGAGGTGCGGTCGTAGGCCTCGGAGCGGTAGGTGGTGATCTCGATCAGGAAGGAGCCCTCGGTGGTGTCCTTGCGGGCGCCGACCGTGCCGAAGGCGATACCGACGTCCCAGACCGCGTCCGCCCAGCCCTTGACCAGCTTGAGCACCTGCTGCGGGCGGGCGTCGGTGGTGAAGTCCAGGTCGTTGCCGAGCCGGCCGAGCAGCGCGTCCCGCACCGAGCCGCCGACCAGCGCCAGCCGGTGACCGGCCGCCTGGAAGCGGCGGGCGATCTCGTCGGCGACCGGCGACACCCGCAGCAGCTCTTGCAGCCCCAGGGTCTGGGCCTCGCTCAGGCCTGGGACGACCTGGACGGCGGTGCTGGAACGATCGGTGCGCGCGTTGGGCTCATTGGCAGTGGACACGGCTCACAAGGGTACGTGCCCCGACAGGTCAACCGCCCGCGCGTTTTGGGCGTCTCATCCCACAGCCCGCAACACTGCACGCCAGGCTGGATCGTTACCATGCCGGTGGACGAGTCTCGCGCACCGGAACCGGGGATGCGGTGTCGCGTGCCGCCACCGCCGACGGAACCCTCCGCGGCAGCAGTGCGGCGAACGGCGTCAGGCGAAGAACGTCGAGCGGGGAACGTCCGGCGGCAGCGCCGGACGGACAGCATCAGCAGCGAGCGATCGATCGAGAACGGCGAGGGCGAAGCGAGTGAGTGAGCCGGCACGGCACTCGGGCCTGGGGGCGCACCGACGGCCTGGACGGGCCGCGGGCCCCGCCGAACGTCCCGCGGAACGCGCCGCCGACGGACGGAGCCGGGGCCGCCGCGCCCGCCGCTTCGCCGCCGCCTGCGCGGCCGCCCTGACCCTGTTCACGGCCGCCCCGGCCGTGGCGCTGCCGACCGGCGGCGACATCCACCCGGCCGCCGACGCCACGACCACCGCGGAGTACCCGGTGGCGCTGACCATCGAGACGGTGGCCCCGCAGGTCGCCGCCCCGAACGGCACCGTGAGCATCAGCGGGCACGTCACCAACGCCGGCAAGTCGGCGCTCAAGGGCGCCCACGCGGCGATCCGCAGGCCGGCCTCCAGCAAGCCGCTGCAGCGGCGCAGCGAGCTGCAGCTGGTGGCCACCCGCAACGCGCCCGGCAGCGCCGACGGCGTGGAGCTGGACAGCCCGCAGTACGCCCTGCCGGAGCTGAACCCGGGCCAGAGCCAGCCGTACACCCTGAGCGTCGCGGTGAGCGACCTCGGGCTGTCCGACAGCGGCGTCTACGAGCTCGCGGTGGACGCCTGGGGCGCGACCACCGACAACCCGCGCGACCGGGCCCTGGGCATCGCCCGCAGCTTCCTGCCGTACAGCCAGGGCGGCACCGAGGCCCAGCCGACGAAGATCACCACGCTCTGGCCGCTGGTGCACGCCCCGGTGCTGGCCGCGCAGACCGTCTCCGACAACGACCAGGCCGTCCCGGTGCTGCGCGACGACAGCCTGGCCGCCGAGTTCGCGCCGGGCGGCCGGCTGTACGAGCTGGTGGACACCGGCTCCAAGCTGTCCAACCTGACCTGGATGGTCGACCCGGACCTGCTGGACGCCGCGTTCGCGATGACCAGCAAGCAGTACCGGGTGCAGAAGCCGGGCACGGATCCGGGCAAGCCGGCCAGGGACGACAACACCGTCCCGGGCACCGGCTCGGCCGCCGCCACGGCCTGGCTGGACAAGCTGCGCGCGGCCGTCGCCAAACAGGGCAGCCAGGTGGTCGCGCTGCCGTACGCCGACCCGGACCTCGCCTCGATCGCGCACAACGGCGCCGACCTGACCGGGATGGGCACCGCCCTGAACAAGGCGGCCACCGCCGGCCGGCTGACCGTCGAGGGCCGGCTGTCCGTGGACACCCGCTCGGACATCGCCTGGCCGTACCAGGGCTACCTCGACCAGCAGATCGCCGGCATCGCCCGGCAGGCGGGCGACGGGCTGGTGCTGGTCAACGGCGCGAGCATGCCGGAGCCGGACTCGGTGAACTACACCCCGACCGCGGTGCGCCCGATCGGCAACGGCCAGAACGCCCTGGTCGCCGACGACACGGTCTCCTCGCTCTTCCAGAAGGACCTGACCAGCCCCAAGGACCAGACCGAGGCGGCCCAGCGCTTCCTGGCCGAGACCTACACGATCACCCACGAGCAGCCGCAGAACCAGCGCGGACTGCTGGTCATGCCGCCGCGCGAGCTGTCCGCCGCCACCGCCAAGGTGCTGGCCGGCGCGCTGCAGGCGGCGACCGACAAGTGGCTGACCCCGGTGAAGCTGGACACGCTCGCCCAGTCCGCACCGGACCCGAAGGCCAACACCGCCGTCCCCTCGCCCGCCGACTACCCGACCCAGGCCCGGGCCACCGAGCTGTCGGCCGCCGACCTGAGCACCACCGACGAGATCCAGCAGAAGCTGGACATCCTGATGCGGGTGCTCACCCTGCCGCAGCGGGTGCGCGGCCCGTTCAGCGCCGCCATGGTCCGCTCGCTCTCCACCGAGTGGCGGGCCCAGGGCCCGGCCGGCAGCACCTACCGCGACAGTGTCAAGAAGTACCTGGACGACCTCACCGGCGCCGTCAAGGTGCCGGACAAGAAGGTGGTCACCCTGGCCGGGAACACCGGCCTGCTGCAGGTCAGCGTGAAGAACGACCTCACCCAGACGGTCACCAACCTGAGGCTGGTGCTCAGCTCGAACCAGCAGAACAGGGTGTGGGTGGGCAAGGCGGAGGACCTGGTCATCCCGGCCTCGCAGAGCGTCACCCTGCGCTTCCCGGCCGAGGCGCGCAACAACGGCCCGGTCACCATGACCGCCCAGCTGTGGACCACCGGCCCCAACCCGCAGAAGTACGGCGAGGCCAAGACGTTCCGGGTCGAGGTCACCTCGGTGACCAACGGGGTACTGTACGTCTTCGCCGGCGCCGGCGTCCTGCTGCTGCTGGCCGCACTGCGCTTCGTCCGCCAGCGCAAGCGCCGCGGCGGGCAGCCGCACGAGGACGGCGACCAGCCGATCGGGGACGGCCCCGCGACGGGCGGCGCCGGGGACGCCACCGAAGCGGAGCCGGAGGCCCCGGAGGAGGGCTCCGCGGAAGGCTCTGCGGAGGGCCCGGCGGAGGACTCCGCCGGTGACGGTCCCGCACAGACACCGCGCGCCAGCAGCCCGGATGGCCGGGATCGGACCGCCGGTGATGAGAAGGTTGGTCCTTGATACCGCCGACCCCCCGTAACGCCGGGCCGGCCTCCCCCCACGACAGCGAAGAGGTGACATGACCGGGCGCAGCGAGGAGCGGCCGCCTGGCCGCGGTGAGAGCCGGCCGGGCGCCGAGTCGCCGTCCGGCGACTGGTACGTGGCCGACACCTACGCCCAGGACCCGTACGCGGGCGACGCGTACGGGACCCCGCAGGACGACCAGGACCCGTACGGCCTTCGGACCGGGCGGCCCGCGGCCCCGCAGCCGCCGGCCACCGCGTACGACGTGCCGCCGCAGCTGCCGCCGCAGAGCGGCGGCTACCCGACCCCGGTGCCGCCGGCCCAGTTCTCGTCGCCGACCCCGTTCTCACCCCCGGTGCCGCCGATGCAGCCCGGCTGGGACACCCCGGCGCAGACCGCCTGGCCGCAGCAGCAGCCGCCGGCCCCGGCGGGCGGCCAGTGGGGCGGCGCCGAGCAGCCCCAGCCGCAGTGGGAGCCCGGCCCGGCGCACTCGGCCTGGGACAGCGAGACCACCGAGTACGTCGGGGTGGACGCGCTGTTCGGCGGCCGCCAGTCGGAGCCCGCGGGCCCGCCGCCGGTGCCCCAGCCCGCCCCGGCCCAGCCGACCGCGCCCGTGCCCCCGGCCGAGCCGTTCCCGGCCGCGCCGGTCCCGCCGGCCGCCCCCGCGCCGTTCCCGCCGACGGGCGGCTACCCGGGGCAGCCGCAGTACGGCGGCCCGGAGGGGCAGCGCCCCTTCGTGCCGCCGATCGAGTTCGACCCGCCGCTCTCCGAGGAGGAGGCCACCATGCAGGTGGCCGCCGTGGCGGTGCCCCCGGCGGTCGAGCCGCTGGCGGACCTCACCGACGAGCCCGCCGCGCAGCCGCAGGAGCAGGCCGCCGAGCCGGCCCCGGCCGCCGGCGGGGGTGGCGGCAAGGTCGCCAGCCTGCTGAACTCCAGCGCGATCATGGCGGCCGGCACCCTGGTCTCCCGGGGCACCGGCTTCCTGCGGACGATGGTGATCGCCGGTGCGATCGGCATCGCGGTCATGGGTGACTCGTACAACGCGGCGAACACCCTGCCGACCCTGCTGTACATCCTGATCGGCGGCGGCGCGCTGAACGCGGTCTTCGTGCCGCAGCTGGTGCGCAGCATGAAGAACGACGAGGACGGCGGCACCGCCTACGCCAGCCGACTGCTCACCCTGGTGATGGTCGGACTCGGCGGCGTGGTGTTCCTGGCGGTGCTCGGGGCGCCCCTGCTGGTCCAGCTGATCGCGCACCCGATGATGTCGAACCCGGCCCGCGCCGACACCACGGTGGCGCTGGCCCGGTACTGCCTGCCGACCATCTTCTTCATGGGCGTCCATGTGGTGATGGGCCAGATCCTGAACGCCCGCGGCCGGTTCGGCGCGATGATGTGGACCCCGGTCCTCAACAACATCGTGGTGATCTTCACCTTCGGCGCGTACATCTGGGTCTACGGCGGCTACAACGGCACCCAGGTCACCCCGGAGAACATCTCCCCGGAGGGCGTCCGGCTGCTCGGCCTGGGCACCCTGCTCGGCCTGGTGGTCCAGTCGCTGGCGATGATCCCGTACCTGCGGGCCGCGGACTTCCACTTCCGTCCGCGCTTCGACTGGCGCGGCCACGGCCTCGGCAAGGCGGCCCGGCTGGCCAAGTGGACCTTCTTCTTCGTGCTCGCCAACCAGGCCGGCTACCTGGTCATCACCCAGCTGGCCACCGCCGCCGGCAGCGCCGCCGAACAGGGCGGTCACGGCGGTGTCGGCCTGTCGGCCTTCTCCAACGCCCTGCTGATCTGGCAGCTCCCGCAGGCCGTCATCACCGTCTCGATCATGAGCGCGGTGCTCCCCCGGCTCTCCCGGGCAGCGGCCGACGAGGACGCCGGCGCCGTCCGGGACGACCTGTCCTACGGGCTGCGCACCACCGCGGTGGCGGTCGTCCCGGCGGCCTTCCTGTTCCTGGCGCTCGGCCCGGCGATCGGCCGCTCGATCTACGCGGTCGGCGGCGGCAGCACGGCCCTGGACAACGCGACCAACGTCGGTCTGATGCTCTCGGCCTTCGCGCTCGGGCTGATCCCGTACTCGGCCCAGTACGTGATGCTGCGCGGCTTCTACGCCTACGAGGACACCCGGACGCCGTTCTCCAACACCGTCTGGGTGGCCGCCTGCCAGGCCGGCTTCTCGCTGATCTGCTGGGTCGCGCTGCCCGCGCAGTGGACCGTGACCGGAATGGCCTTCGGCTACGGCCTCGCCTACGCCGTCGGAGTGACGGTCGCGGTGCCGAAGCTGAAGAAGAAGATCGGCGGGCTGGACACGAAGCGGATCGGCAAGACCTACAGCCGGCTGGCCGCCGCCTGCGTCCCGGCCGCGGTGGTCGGCCTCGGCGTCAGCCTGGCGGTCCAGCAGGTGCTCGCCGGCTGGCTGGGCAGCGTGCTGTCGGTGGTCCTGGGCGGCGGCCTCCAGATGCTGGTGTTTGTGTTCATCGCCAAGCGTCTGCGGATCGAGGAGATGAACGCCATGCTGGGCATGGTCCGAGGCCGACTGGGCCGCTGATCACCGCGTCAACCGGCCGGACGAGCGGGCGCCCTGACCGGGCGTCAACCGGGGCGACCACCGCCTCCGCCCGTCCGGCCGAATGCTGTGCCGCCACCCGTACCGGGCGCTCCCGGGCCCACAAGGTGGCGGCCCGGTGTCGGATCTGCACCACATCTCTCCACCCCTACGCAACCGAGCGGACCTTTCAGCGGTCGTACCCGGTGGAGAAGAGTGGGCACAATTGTCCTGGAGCACAGGACGGCCAATCCGCGGGCTCCAGCGACTCTCTCAAGCCGGGGCGACACAAGGGGAGGCAGGACCACGGTGGCTGATGGCACCAAGGCGGTCGTCGACACGTCAGCAGCTGACGCGGCGGCGGACGAGGCCGCGCTGGCCGCGGCGATCGACGAGCTCGGGAGCGGGAAGGCCGCCCCGGCGGACGCCGCCGACGTCCCCTCCGCCGACGCACCCTCCGCGGACGCCGCCGAGGCCGACGACGAGACCGACGACGAGGCGGCCGCCGAGGCCGACCTCGAGGCTGACAACGAGGCCGACCTCGAGGCCGCCGAGTCCCCTGCGGCCGACGACGCGGACGCTCCCGCGGAGCCCCGACCGGGGGCCTCCGTCGGCGAGGAGACCTCGGAGATCACCGCCCCGCTCTCGGTCCAGGAGATCGCCGCCGAACTGGCCGCCGGCTCCGCCCCGAAGAAGCCCGCCCCCGCCCCGGAGCCGGCCGCCGCCAAGCGCCGTCCCACCGACCCGCAGCCCACGGTCGACCCGCGCGACACCGCCACCCTCCCGCGCACCCTCCCGGCGCCGATGCGGCACAGCGGCGACATGATCGGCCACCGGTACCGGCTGGAGGAGTGCATCTCCCAGACCGAGACCTTCAGCAGCTGGCGCGCCGTCGACGAGAAGCTGCGCCGGGCCGTCGGTGTCCACCTGATGGCCTCCGGCCACCAGCGCGCCCGCAAGGTGCTGGCCGCCGCCAAGTCCGCCGCCCTGCTCGGCGACCCGCGCTTCGTACAGGTCCTGGACGCCGTCCAGGAGGGCGAGCTGGTCTACGTCGTGCGGGAGTGGCTGCCGCGCGCCTCCGACCTCGCCAAGCTGCTCGTCGACGGCCCGATGGAACCGCACGAGGCGTACCAGATGGTCCGCCAGGTCGCCGACGCGGTCGCCGCCGCCCACCGCCGCGGCCAGGCCCACCTGCGGCTCACCCCGCGCTGCGTGCTGCGCACCGACAGCGGCCAGTACCGGATCAACGGCATCGCGGTGGACGCCGCGCTGCGCGGGCTGCCCGCCGAGGACTCCGACGAGGACGCCCAGCGCACCGACACCCGTGCGATCGGCGCACTGCTGTTCGCCGCACTCACCCACCGCTGGCCGTACCCCGAGGACCGCTACGACCTCCAGGGGCTGCCGAAGGGCCTGCAGAACGCCGCACCGGACCAGGTCCGCGCGGGCGTCCACAAGGGCCTGTCCGAGCTCGCCGCGCGGGCCCTGTTCGACCACCCGCCGCACCACGCCGAGCCGATCACCACCCCGGAGGAGCTGGTCCGGGCGATCGCCCGGCTGCCCAAGATCCGCCAGCCCGAACCGGAGCTGCCCGCCTTCCAGGCCCCGCCCCGGCACAACACCCACGCCCTGCCCACCGCGCCCAACCCGACCCGGGTGGCCGACACGACGGTCGCCCCGCTGCCGCCCTCCTCCCGGCCCACCGCCTCCCGGCGCACCAAGCGGCGGCTGCGCCGGGTGATCAAGGCCACCGCCTGGACGGTCGCGCTGGGCGCGATCGGCGTCGCCTCCTGGCAGTTCGTCGGCAGCCTGCGCAACCCCCCCGGTCAGACCGTTGCCACCCCGCAGCCCTCGGTCAGCACCACCGCGCCGAGCGCGCAGCCGACGGCGCACACGCCGGTGCCGATCCAGATCAAGGAAGCCTTCTCCTACAACCCGCGGGGCGACTCGCCGGAGTCCCTCTGGCTGCTTCCGAAGGTCTTCGACGGGGACCCGAACACCGCCTGGGTGACCAAGACCTACAACGACCCCTTCGGCCCCAAGCCACCGTTCAAGGACGGCACCGGCCTGCTCATCGACCTCGGCTCGGCGCAGTCGGTCAGCTCGGTGAACGTCCAGTTCACCGGCATCACCACGGCTGAGCTGCGGGTGCCGAACGCCCAGGCCGCCGTCAGCCCGCAGGGCGCCCAGCCCGAGGCCTACAACGTGCTGGACAAGCAGAGCGGCAGCACGGTCGACTTCACCCTGAGCAGCCCGACGAACACGCGTTATCTCTTGATCTGGCTGACCAGCCTGCCGAAGGATACGGGTGGTGGTTATCGCGGTGGGGTCAACGAGGTGAAGGTCTTCGGCTGACCGCGCGCCCGCACACACCGGACGACGGCGACAAGGGGTGACAGTGGCGGACGACGACGCGACACTGCTCGCCCGGCACGTCGCCGGCGACCCGGACGCCTTCGGCCTCCTGGTGAACCGCCACCGCGACCGACTCTGGGCGGTCGCCCTGCGCACTCTGGGCGACCGTGACGAGGCCGCCGACGCCCTCCAGGACGCCCTGGTCTCCGCCTTCCGGGCCGCCGCCGGCTTCCAGGGGCGCTCGGCGGTCACCACCTGGCTGCACCGGATCGTGGTCAACGCCTGCCTGGACCGCGCCCGGCGCAGCGCCACCCGCCGCACCACCCCGCTGGACGACGACCCCCAGCGGCTGGACGCCCTGGTCGGCTCCGCCGAACCGGCCGACTCCCCGGTGGTCCGGGCCGAGGTGCACCGCGAGCTGACCGCGGCGCTCGCCGAGCTGCCCCCCGAGCAGCGGGCCGCACTGGTCCTGGTCGACATGCAGGGCTACCCGGTCGCCGAGGCCGCCGAGCTGCTGGGCGTCCCGGTGGGCACGGTGAAGAGCCGCTGCGCACGCGGCCGGGCCCGGCTGCTGCCGCTGGTCCGGCACCTGCGCGAGGCGGACGACGGGTCCGGTGTTCCACGTGGAACACCGGCGCGCGGAACGCCGGGACGCGGGACACCCGCACGAGAGACACCGAGCGCCCCCGGCGCGGCCCCGCCGTCACGCCGGGGCACCGCGGGGAACCCGTCGGGCCCCCGCACCGTCACAGGGACAGGCCCGAGCACCGGCCGGACGATGCTGGAAGGAGATGCGAGCACGCGATGACGACCGCCCCCCTCTCCTCCCCCGAACCCGCCGACGCCCACCCCTCCGTCGAGGATCTCGCCGACCTCGCCGAGGGCCTGATCGAGCCCGCCGAGACCGCCGAGGCGCTGCGCCGGCACCTGGACGACTGCGCCGAGTGCCGGGAGACCGTCGACGCGCTGGCCGAGGTGCAGGCGCTGCTCGGTGCCGTCGAGCCCGAGCCGATGCCCGTCGACGTCGCCGCCCGGCTGGACGCCGCCCTGGCCGAGGCCGCCCGCTCCGAGGCCGCCGGCCGCCCCCAGGAGGCCGCCGGATCGGACCGCCGGACGGTCACCCCGGCTCCGCCCGTACGGGCCGCAGCGGCGCCCTCCGCGCCCCCGTCCCGCCCCGTCTCCGCCACCGGGCCCGGCCGCCCCCGCCCGCGTCGGCGGCGGGCCGGTCTGTTCCTCGGCGCGACCGCCGTACTGGCCGCCCTCGGGCTCGGCGGGGCACTGCTGCTGAACTCCTCCGACCCGACCGCCCGCCCCTCGGTCGCCGCGGGCGCCCCGGCGGGCACCTCCGCCACCGACCAGAGCGCCCGCACCCCCCGCAGCACCGGTCCGGTCACCGTGTACCAGGAGGACCGACTCACCGCCCAGGTGCAGCAGCTGCTGGCCCGCTCCGGCACCGCTCCCGGGCCGCGCGCCACCGGACCCGCCAAGTCCGACGCCGCGGCACCCGCCGAGGGCATCCGGCCGGAGCTCAACACCCCGGCCCCCTGTCCGGCCCCCGCCGCCGGCACCCCGCTGGCCACCGACCGGGGCAGTTTCCAGGGCGCCCCGGTCGAGGTCCTGGTCTACCCGGACGCCGGCCGGCCCGGGTTCGTGGAGGTCTACCTGCGTTCCCCCGACTGCGGCCCGATCGTGCTGCAGCGGACCGTCCCCAAGGGCTGACCAGGCGTTCCCAGCCGTCGCGGGACCGTTCCCATGCGATCGACGACCAGGACGCCACGCCGCTCCCACACTGCGGGCGCATGGTACTGATCGGCCTGGGAATGCGAGAGACTGGTCAGTCGTTGTCCCGGGCGGCGGAGCAGGACCGCCCTCCCCGCAGCAAACGCGGGTCGCGATGCGAACCAGGAGAAGCAGTGAGCGACGTCCGTAACGTGATCATCATCGGTTCCGGCCCGGCCGGGTACACGGCTGCGCTCTACACGGCCCGTGCCTCCCTCAAGCCGCTGGTCTTCGAGGGGGCCGTCACCGCCGGTGGTGCCCTGATGAACACCACCGAGGTCGAGAACTTCCCGGGCTTCCGGGACGGCATCATGGGCCCCGAGCTGATGGACAACATGCGGGCGCAGGCCGAGCGCTTCGGCGCCGAGCTGATCCCGGACGACATCGTCGCGGTCGACCTCACCGGTGACATCAAGACCGTCACCGACTCCGAGGGCAATGTGCACAAGGCCCGCGCCGTGATCGTCACCACCGGCTCCCAGCACCGCAAGCTGGGCCTGCCGAACGAGGACAAGCTCTCCGGCCGCGGTGTCTCCTGGTGCGCGACCTGCGACGGCTTCTTCTTCCGCGACCAGGACATCGCGGTGGTCGGCGGCGGCGACACCGCCCTGGAGGAGGCGACCTTCCTCTCCCGCTTCGCCAAGAGCGTCACGATCATCCACCGCCGGGACACCCTGCGCGCCTCGAAGGCGATGCAGGAGCGCGCCTTCGCCGACCCGAAGATCCGCTTCGAGTGGGACAGCGCGGTCGAGGCCATCCACGGCGACCCGAAGCTGACCGGCGTCACCCTGCGCGACACCACCACGGGCGAGACCCGCGAGCTGGCCGTCACCGGTCTGTTCATCGCGATCGGCCACGACCCGCGCACGGACCTGTTCAAGGGCCAGCTGGACCTCGACGCCGAGGGCTACCTCAAGGTCGAGTCCCCCTCGACCCGGACCAACATCGAGGGCGTGTTCGGCGCCGGCGACGTCGTGGACCACACCTACCGCCAGGCCATCACCGCCTCCGGCACCGGCTGCTCCGCCGCGCTGGACGCCGAGCGCTACCTCGCCGCGCTGGACGACCTGGAGTCCAAGGCCGCCGCCGTGGCGGTCTGACCCCCTCGCCACCGACCGATCCCCGCTGGGGTGTTCCACGTGGAACACCCCAGCCCCGGCCAGGCAGAAACAGAAACGGCCCTCCCGTTGTTCTCCTGGCAGCCCCCTCCGTCCGAACCCGAGGAGTTCCCGTGGCCGGCGCCACCACCACCGTCACCGACGCGACGTTCAAGTCCGACGTCCTGGACAGCGAGAAGCCCGTACTGGTCGACTTCTGGGCCACCTGGTGCGGCCCGTGCCGCCAGGTCGCCCCGGTCCTGGAGGACATCGCGGCCGAGCACGGCGACAAGCTGACCGTGGTCAAGCTCGACGTGGACGCCAACCAGGTGACCGCCGCCGAGTACAACGTCATCTCGATCCCGACCCTGATCCTCTTCAAGGGCGGCCAGCCGGTGAAGCAGATCACCGGCGCGCGTCCGAAGGCCGCGCTGCTGCGCGAGCTGGACGGCCTGTACTAGGCCCTTCGGTCCTCAACCGAACGGCGGCGGGGCTCCCCACACCC